>NZ_JANLGL010000008.1:0-64933 GCF_024655625.1 Pseudomonas sp. 18.1.10 | reverse complement strand
CCCAAAAATTCTGGGGCCGCTTCGCAGCCCAGCGGGAGCAAGCTCCCTCGCCACACGCTCAGTGGTTACCCGTTAGAACGCGTACCGCGCCTTGAGCATCACGCCATCGGCATCAAACCCACTGCGCGCCTGGCGTGTGTAGCTGGCGCCGACGGTGAAGTCCGCCACCTGGTAATTCACGCCCACGCTGGCTTCATAGCTGTCACGCGCCACCGACGCACCGGTGACGGTAAACGCCGACCCACCCAGCACATAGTTGGAGGTTTGCGCGACACGATCGCCCATCAGGTCGTGATACGCCATCAATGTCGCTTCCGGCTGCAAGCTGCCCGCACCCATCGGCAGGTTGCCCGCCAGGCGCACACCGGCGCCCAACTCACCCACTTCGTAACGCTGCGAACGAGTGCTCAGCGCCGCCGACGAACCCTTCTCGTCGTAGCCGTCCATGCGCACGTTGGCATAACGCGCGGCAACCCGTGGTTCGATCACGACCCCTTGCGACGGCTTGAAGCTGTAGCCGCCGATCACGCTGGCGGACAACACGTTGCTGTCGTAGCTGCCCTTGGCCGTGGTGCCGGCGATGTGGCGCTTGCTCTCGTTGTCGTTGTGGCCGTAGCTGAGGCTGCCATCGACAAACCAGTCTTGCAGCGACCAGTTACCGTACAGCGACAGCGCGTGGCCTTCGACGTCGGTCTTGTTGCCGAGGTCCGAATGGATGTTGGAGTTGAGGTAGCTGTAGGCCACGCCCAGGGTGGTGGTGTCGTTGACCCGACCGTCCACACCCACCGCCATGCCGCTGCTGTTGGCCGAGTAGCCGTTGTTGCCGCCGCGACCGTCCTGGTCCATGTTGCTGCTCAGGCCCTGCACCCACACGCCGCCGCGCTGCTGGCTTTCACGTTGTTCGGTGAGGCGGTTGAAGATCGCGCCGTTGACCACGGTTTGCCCGGACAAGGCCACGTCCAGCGCGCCGCGGTTGACGTCCGGCTTGAGCTGGTCGCTGATCTGCGCCAATTGCGCGGCCGTGCCGGCGTTGGCCAGGGCCTGGAACACCTGGTCGTCGCTGCTGAGGCGGCTGAGCACGTCGTTCTTGAAGCTGTTGACCGCCGTGGCCGAAGCGGCGCTGGCGCCCACACCGGCGAGTTCTTCCTGGACTTGCCCGTCGGCCTTGACCGCCACCACGGCCTTGACCGTTTGCGCATCGGCCGAATAGCTGAGCACGTCGAGCAACGCCGAAGCACTGTTCACCGACAGGCCGTTGTCTTGCACGCTGGTGGCTTGCAGCAGGGTGTATTGCGTGCCGTCATTGGTGCTGGCGAAGTCGCCGGGGTTGGCGCTGACGGTCAGCTTCGAGGCGTTGGCGAAGGTGGCGTTGCCGTTGACCGTCAGGTACGCCGTGGTCGGCACGACGCTGTCGGACAGGTGCATGTCGATGCCCGCGCCGTTGGCGACGTTGAGGTCGCCGGTGATGGCGGTGCCTTGCGCGGAAAGGTTCAAGGAGCCGGAGTTGACCGAGACCGGCGCGATAATGCGCGTGCCGGTGAAGTTTGCCTGGCCGGCGACATTGACTGCGTTGAGGTTGAGCAGGTCGCCGACGATGGCGCCGCCGGTCCAGTTCAGCGTCGCCAGGTTGGCGGCGTCCACGGCAACCCCTGAGTGGCTGCGGATTTCCCCAGCTTGCTGGTTGATTTCAAACGGCGAGGTTTGCTCGGCGGCGTTCACCAGGATCGCGGTGCCGTCGGCGGTGATGGTGCCACGGTTGACAATGCCACGGGCGCCGCTCGCACTGTTGGTGGCGAACGTGGCGCCCTGGAACTCGAAGGCGCTGGCATCGGTGCCCTTGGCTTCAAGGGTGCCGGTGTTAAGGATGTAATCGATGGTGCCGTTGTAGAACAGTACGCCGCGCGCCTCGCTGCCATTGGCAGAAACCAGCCCACTGTTTTCGATACGCAGCGCGCTGGTCACGGTTTCCACCTCAATGCCCAAGGCATACTCACCGGTGGCGATGATCGAGCCGGAGTTGAGGATCTTGCCGCCGATGGTGGTCGGGGTGGCGCCGTCGATATCAAGGATCAGACCCGTGGCGCCACGGCCGTCCATGTTAATCACGCCGGTGTTGGAAACGTCGCCGCCAATGGTGGTGCCGTGCAGGTAAATACCTTCGCCGCCGCCCACGAAACCCAGGGTGGTTGCATCCGGCTGCGGCGCCGTCGAGCGGATCGTGCCCGAGTTGATCACACTGCCGCCAATGGTCGCGTCGCCGATCTCCAACCCTTCATAACCGCCGTGGCTCATCAGGATATTGCCGGCCTGAATCACGTCCCCCGTGATGGTGCTGGTGGGCAGGTTGTTCGGGCCGGCCCAGTACATCGGGTCGATGGTCATCGCACGGATCGTCTTGCCTTGCGAGTCCAACGTAATGTCGGCGCGGTTTATCAGCGAACCCTGGATGTGGGTATCGGTAAAGCCCAGGCCCGCTGGCAGGGTGGTGCTGGGGTCGACCACTTGGGACAGCTGCCCGGTGATGGTGACGGGCTCGTTGAAGGTCTCACTGGCCCAAATGTTTTTTCCTTGGCCCAGGTCGAACTCAACGGCCAACACCTGTGTGCTGATTGCGCCGACCATGATGGCCAACAGGGTTTTCTGGAACGGCTTGCGCTTCATTTCTAACTCCATGAACGACGGCTCACTGCCGCCAAAAGGCCCGGCGGCAGTCGGTGTACCGAGTGAAAGGATCAATTGATCCGCGTGCATTCCCCCAAGGCGCCCGCATAAAACCCAGGCGCACGAAGGCGCACCGCAAGGGGCGGTGGCAGGCAGGGGAATAAGGGGGGAAGGTTCACATCAATCCTTAATGTCATTTGAAAACGCTGCAGTCCATGCAGCCCGACCGGTTATGGGGTGGGCGGGGTAATGACATTGGAATAAACGGAATGTTCAAACGAAGTGCACAGGGGGTGGCGCTTTGTGAACTGGGTCGCAGTTAGGGAGCGATCATCGACACTTCCACACGATTGCGAAAGGCAGCTCGTCGCTGAGGATTTCAGGCGAGCGGAAATAATAAGAGGCCGACGCGTTTTCCAAACTCTTGTGGATAAATGCGCCGTCAGTCATCACGCGGTAGGAGGCACATTCCATATAAGAGCCCTCAGCTAGCGCTTTTTTTATCTGACCATAGGTCCCATCGACCCCCACCGGCAGCAATTCGGTCGGTGGCGGGCGTACAGCCAGGTCATCGTTTTCAATGTCCATGGAGTACGCTCTGCGAAAGCCAGGTTCACTGCTGGCCCAGTAGACGGATACCAACCGGTGTTTTTCAGTTCCCTCATCGAGAAAAGCATCCGCCAGGATGTATTGATCGTCTGAAATTTTATAAACGCCGTCTTCCAAAGCGAGCACACACGGTTCTCGTACGCTGACGATGTCCCCGGTTCTTGAGCTGTGCAGCGATGACCATTGCGGCATTTCAGATACCTCACATCCATTGTGGCGTTTTGATTATTTGATCTTCGAGCCTAACTCAAAAGCTCTTTCAAGCGCTTGCTCGCCTCTGCTAGCTCATTGGCAGACATGGGACTGTAGCGGATGACTATTAATGCGCCATCTTCGAATTCTGAAACACTGTCGACATGGTTATTCAGACAATCAACGACTTGCTTCGGACTTTTTCCAAAAGCACGAGAGCATAGTTCCCGATCAAAATAATTAGCTGCCTGTATACGAAAAACTCCATCTCTTCCGTTAACGTCTTTTTTTGTCGCCTCACACGCCGCTACGACCGTAGGCCAGTCGCTTCGCGTGACACTCCAGTCATGCAGGGCGGCTCGATAGGCTCCAAACGCTTTTATGTACTGTGGGAAGACTCGCTTTATCAAGTCCGAGCAATCAACTTTTCCGCCAGCAAATTCAATGAATAGGGTGTCATCAAACTGCGCATCATCTTCCAGATAGTGTTGATTTCTTAGTGCATAGGAAATTCTGCCTTTCACTCCCGAAGGCAGTAATTTGTCCAGCGAAACCGAAACAACAAGTTCATCTTCAATATCGGGCAGTTCGATCGTATTGCCTAGATTCCACGGAGCGCCTAAGCCCGCTAGCTGCGCCAAGAACCGGCTGTGTTTTTCTCGTATAGGCTCCGCGCAGTCAGGCCTATGTCGAAACTCCAACTTATACTTAATCATCAAGGTGCCACCTTAACAGTGATTCAGTCTTGATCTGACCTGAGACTTTATCTGTGTATTGGGTACCTGCAAATAAATCATCCGCGACCAATAAACACAGGTCTTCCGCCTATAAAGGCAACCTCACCTGCGCCTCCTGCCCAGTCCCATCAATCTAGAAATCAAACCGCACGACCTAAAATTTCTTGGAAATCATCGACTAAATCACCAAACTCTATATTAGGGTTAAGTATCATTAGCTGGTCCTCGGTCACATCTAGCGATACAAATACTTCCTCAAGTACGGTTGCATCGATGCTTTTTTCGTAATACTCCTCAGCTAGACTCTTATAAGCCGCAATACCTCCTACAAAAAAACCTAGCAGCGGATACTCTTTCAGCCCATCCGGCGACACACACCACGAGGGCTGCTTGACACCTCGCCAAAAAAACAGACTAGCATTATCCGTAGAAAACGCTGGCTCAACTTTAAACTGCTGAAACTCCGCGGGCATCGCATTCAAACATTCAGACACATTAGGCAAGGGAGAGCCACATATAACTTTTCCTGCAACACCCGCATCGGTAAAATGCAAAAAATACTCAGCCCCGGAACCGTCCCTCATTGACCCCATCATTTCTTTCCCCGCCCCATCCCAATTACAGTTGAATGAGAAATATCTATACTGCCACTCGGGCATGATTATGGCATCCAACAAAGCCAGTCCTTTAGCCACATGTTTAACGCGATCAACTGAAGGCAGTTCATTTATATTTAAAATCGAATTATTCATCTAGCAGCACCTATTTGTCGGATTTAGCTCTATTCTCTTGCCGAGAAAGAATCTGAAGATTTGAGCTGCAATTTGTACCATCACAATTTTTTGGCGTTACATGGTCAAACTGCCACTCGTTAGGATCTGGAGTTACGCCGCGCTGGCTTTTTTGTGGTTTGACTAACACAGTACCACTGGCATCAGATTTGACTACACCGTCGTTGGCTGCTTTATTCAACTCCAATGCCTCTTGTTTTTGCCGCAAAGTGAATTCTTTACCGGGACCAACATTTGGCGGATTTTCAATACTTGAATAATCGACCTTTGCGTGAGCACCTAACTCTTTTTGCCCACCAACCAACTCCCCCCCAACCTTACCACCAAAATACTTACCCGCCGCCGCCCCAAACAAAGCTGAAATCGCTGCGGATTGGACCGCACCCACCACCAAATCAGACGTGACGCTCGACTCACCGGGAAAGGTCCCCGGATAGAAAGACGCCGCCACTCTATCGGGCTCTGTGGATGTGAATGGCGCCGTAATCTGGCCAGCCGAATCCCACGCACTGAGCATCGACGTAGTGCCCAACGCGCCCATGCCGATCGGTAAAGCGCAGGTGGCAACGCCCACACAGGCCGGTGACGAAAGCACCATCCCCGCGTAGCCACCCACTCCGCCCAAAAGGCCAAACGCGGTGTCTGTGGTCGCACCGATGGTCTGCACGACACTGCCGTGCGCATTGATCGTGTCGTCACTCCAATCTTTGACACTACGCCCATCAAACTGGCCGGTCGCTTTCAGCAACGCTATTTCCGTGGCGAACGTGGCCCCCCGATCCTGAAGGTCCTTGAAGGCACCATAATTAGGATGGTCAGTCGGAATCGACTCCGCACACTGAGCCAACGCGCAAGCAGCAGCATTCAAACGATCCGCTTTTTCAGGATGGAACCGTCGCTGTTCATCCAGCGCTTCGGTTTGAGATTTGTGAAGCGCATGGTTGTACTGCGTGGCATTTTTCGCCACCCAACCGCCCTTCTCCATCTGCGCCGCTGTCGCATCGCTCTGCCCGGCCGCCGCCAGCACGCCCACGATCTGCGAACTCATCGAGAGCAACTCTTGGTTGCCCTTGACCAGCGTATTCAGATGCGTGACCAGCGCCTCATTCGCCCCCGCCGCCAATGCACCGGTCTTGAAATCCCCACCCGTGGCTTCTGCCAGCAGGCCACCCACCATCGCGTGGATCGCAATCTTCGGCACCAACCCGTCCGCGACCACACCTTTGGTGTAATTGCCCACCAAGTTGAAACTGGCAGCAGCCAAGGTATTGAACAGCGCGCTTTTCAGCGCATCGCTAGCATTGCCGCCCTGCCCCAGCGCCTTGCTGAGCAGCATGGAGGTGCCACTTTGCAGCGTCTGGTTGGCCGCGAATCGGCCGACACCACTCCAACTATTGAGCAACCCCGGTGTAGTGATTTTTCCGATTGATGTGTTGGTTTCGGTTCCCGTCCAACCACCAAAATAGGTCGCCGTCATGCCCGCCGTAGCGCCAGCAATCACGTACCCCTTCATTGCGTCCGAAGAGGTCACGTCTTTGAACACGGCACCGAGATTGCCCCGGTTATTAATCGTGCTGACCGTTGCGTTGGTCGCCGCCCCCGACGCGACAGCACCGGATGCCGCCGTGATGAACGTGGCCGTGTTTGCCGACATTGTTCCGGCAGCAACCATCCCGCCGGTCGTTGCGCCCATGGCACCCATGACCGCTGGCCCAACCACTGCCGCCATCACGATCGCAATGATGATCTGCGAAGCCGGCCCCAACCCCGAGTTGCTGTACTTGAAGCTGTCGTGGATTTCCTTGACCTGGCGCCAATCCACGTCACCGCGTTGTTCTGCGTCCTTGAGCCACGCCAACTGCGGATCAGCCTTGACCATCGCGTCGATGGATTGGCTGACGGTCTGCTGGTTGACCTGATTGATGTCGATCTTCAAACCGTCGACAGCTTTGATCGCGACGTTGCCTTCGGCAATCATCTGACTCTGGCGCAGGGTCTCATCGGTGTTGCCCTTGCCTTTGGAAGAAACCCAGAACGCGTTGTTATCGGTCTTCTCGTGGCTCTCTTGATGCAGGTCCTTGACCGCCTCGAAGGTAATGGCACCGCCGCTGTCCAGGGTGATGTCCTTGCCGCTTTGAAGCTTGGCGAGTTGATAGGTCTGGTCGCCGCCGCTTTTCAGGGTCAGGTCACCACCGGTGTTGATGACGCTGCCGACGTTGGTGATACGCGTGACTTCATCGCGTTGGGTCTTTTTCGAGCCCCAGCCGCTGTTTTTCTTCATGTCGTACAACGTATGCGTACTATCCTGTGCCGCCAGCAGATTCATCTGCCCGCCGGTGTACAAATACGCTTCATTCCCCGCACTGATCTTGCTCGCCACCAGCGTCGTATCCCGCCCGGCCCGGCTCACAAAATTCGCACCGGCGGTCAACACGCTGGCCACTTGGGTGGTTTGATCGTCTTCGGTCTTGATGCGCTTCTTGCCGTGTTTCTCCCTGCCCTCAACGTTATGCACATCGCTGACCGAGCCGATGTTGATGTCGCGCCCAGCCTCAACATTCAGCTCTTTGCCGGCGGTCGCGTGGCTGCCGATGATGTTGACGTCTTGCCCGGCCTGCATCGTCAGGTTGCCCCCCGCCGTGACGCTGGCGGCGCGGTTCTTGACGTCGGTGGTGATGCTGGATTTGTGCCCGCCGTCGCTGAAGGCGTGTTTCACGCTCGTGTCGCTGACCGGCAGCAGGCTGAGGTCGCGGCCGGCGGTGAGGGTGACGTCTTTACCGCCTTCGAGAGTGCTGCGGTTGATAAGGTCGCGGCCGGCGTTCAGGGCGAGGTTGCCGGTGGCGGTGATGCTGCTCGCGCTCTTGTCAGTGAGGGTGCGCATGCCGGCGCCGTCGCGGACCTGGATCGCGGTGGCGTCGTTGGTGATGTCGCCGTTGACCGCGCGGAGGCTGACTTCGCTGGCGCGGATTTCACCGGCCATAGCGTTGCGGATGCTGTCTTGGGCCAACATGCTGAGGTTGTTGCCGGCCTCCATCAAGCCGCCGTTGTAGACGCTGGCGCTGCTGATGGCTGTGAGGTCGTTACTGGCGCGCAGGGTGCCGATGTTGAGCAGGTCGCCACCGGTGACGAGGTTGAGGTCGCGGCCCTGGATCAGGCTGCTGCCGCGCACGTTGCGTGATTCGGCCTGGGCCAGGTAGAGCACCGGGACGAGGACGCTCTGGCCGTCAACCACGCGGTTTTCCATCCACACGATGTCGTGGGTCAGCGCGCCGACTTGCTGGCGGGTCAGGGTCACGCCGACGCTCAGGCTCAGGGCGTCCTTGCTGGCAAGAGCGTTGTCCATCAGGTAGCGGAATTGGTCGGCGTCGCTGGTCAGGTTGCTGGCGAGAAAACGTTGCCCGGTTTGCGCGAGCACCGCGTCGCGGATCAGGCGGGTTTCGTATTGGCCATCGCCGAGACGGCGCCAGGCGTTGTCGGCGTTGAAGCCGAGTTTGCCGAGCATGTAATCGGAGCTGAAGAAGCCCGACAGACTGGCGAACGCGGGGTTGGTCTCGATCAGGTAATGGCTGGTCGGGTCGGGGTTCTTGACGAACAAGCCATAGTCGCCCTTGGGCACTTGGAAGTACGGCGAGGTGGTGGGATCGACCGGGGTGAAGGACGTGCCGCTATCGTCGGCGTGCCCGCTGAGGCTGATATTGATGCCGCCGACGGGGATGCCGGTCTGGTCGTTGTCGAGGGTGCCGGTCAGTTGCGCTTTCTGGTTTTCCAGCAGCGTGCCGTTCTGCACGTTGTTGGCGACCCTGGACAGGTCGACGGTGCCGCCGGCTTGCAGGGTGGCGTTGTAGGCCTGGGCATCGGTGACGGTCCAGGTGGTGACGTTGCTCGCTTCCCTGAAACGGCTATCGCTGGAGCGCGACTTGAGTACTTCAAACTGCGCCAGGTCGAAATGACCGGCGGCAACGGCTGCGTTGAATGTCGGGACTTCTATGTACTCAATACGGTCCCAATAGTGCTTATCCACTCGCCCTGGCGTGCCGACGACGATGGTGTTCTGCCCGGTGCGCGTGCCCGAACCCTGGTTGAGCAGGTTGTTCGCGGCAATGGCGAGGTTGCCGTTGGCAGCCATCAGGCTGTTGCGGTTCTCGACGCTGTCGCCCTGGATCAGCAGGTCGTTGCCGGCGACCAGGCGAGCGGGGGCCGAATCCTTGATCGCGGACTCCACCAACGTCTGGTAAATGTCGATCTCGCCGCGTTTGTATGAGTAGTCCCCATCGCAGTGCTGGCCGCAGATCCACTGCACACTGCCGGTGGTCACGGTCGACCCCAACTCGAACACGGCCTTGGCATTCTCTACAAACGCGGCGTTGATGCCGATGTTGCCTTCAGCCTCCACCGTACCGGACAGGTTGCTGAACACCGCCGCCTGCTCGCCATCACGGGCGGCAAAGGTCAGGTTGCCCTGGGTGTACACATCGCCATACAGGTTGCTGAAGCCGTTGCCACGCAGGGTCAGGTTGCCGCCGCTGAACAGCAGCGAATCCGCGCCATTGCTGATGCCGTTGACCGCCGTGAGGTTCACCGCGCCTTGGGCGCCGAGGGTGCCACGGTTGTTGATCTGCGCCGCCGCGATGTCCAGCTGCTGACGCGCCGTGAGAGCGCCCAGGCTGTCGAGGGTGCCGCGCAGGTTGAGCTGGGTGTTGGTGCCAGCCAGGCGCCCGCCGTTCTGGCTGAGGTTGTTCGCCACTACGCTGAGTTTTTGCAAGGCCGAGACGCGGCCGCTGTTGCTCATGTCGCCGCTCAGGGTGATGTTCAGGTCGCCGTCGCTGAGCAGGTCGCCGCCGTTGTCCAGGCTGGCCACATCGAGCACCAGGCCTTTGCTGCTGGCCATGCGATCACCGGCCTTGAGGGTCAGGTTGCGGGTGCTTTTGTAGGTGAGGATCTCGTTGAGTTGCAGACGACCCAGGCCGTCCACATCACCGAAGTTCCAGTCGGCGCTACCCAAGCCATTGATGTCGCCTGTGCTACCGCTGAGGCTGGCGGTGTTGATACGGAACACGCCACTGCCGGCGTGCTGCACCAGCCCGCCCCGGTTGCTCAGGTGGCCGGCGTCGAGGCTGAAGGCCTGGCTGGCGAACTCCAGCGCGCCGTCGTCGTTATTCACTTGGCCGCTGAGGTTGAGGCTAGTGGCCGCGCCGCCCAAGGCGCGCACTTGCCCGCCGGCGCTGTTGTCGAGGTTGCCACCGCCCAGGCTCAGGCCCTGCTTGGCCTCGATCAGGCCGCCACGGTTGGTCAGTGTGTTGCGTGTGGTCAGCGTCAGTTGATCGCCGACAATCTGGCCTTTGCCGCTGTTGTCGACATCATCGGCATTCACCTTAACGGCATTGGCCACGATCACGCCGTTCTGGTTCTTGAGGTTGCCCGCGTTGACGGTCAGGGCGCTGGCGACGATTTGCCCGCCGCTGTTGTTCAGCGCCGCACTGTTCAACACCAGGCTGCCACCGAGCATTTCGATACGCCCCTGGCGGTTGTCCAGGGACGCGCTGTCGAGCGCGGCCGCCTGCCCTTCACCAAAGCGAATCAAGCCGCCGAGGTTGACGATGGCCGGTGCGCTGATCGCCAGGCGTTGCTCGCCGTACAGGCGCGCGGTCGTGCCTTGGTTGGTCAGCTTGGCGGTGGTGACGCTGACGGTTTTACCCTGGATGACCGCGTCGCGGTTGGTGAGCGTGCCCGCGTTGATTGCAAGGTGTTGGCCGGCACCGAGGCTCTTGCGGTTGAGCAGCGCTTCGGCGCTGCTCAGTTCGACATTGGCGTTGGCGTAGACCGCGTCGGTCAGTTCGATCTGCTTCGCGGTGGCCTTGATGTTGCCGGTGGCCGTCGCCTGCGCCAGGCTCAAGCGACCATTGGCATCCAACTGAATATCGCCACCGCTGGCGGCCAGCGTGCCGTCGAGCTTCACACCCACACCGGCTTCGGTGCCCACCAGCTTGATCGCGCCAGCGTACATGCCGCCCAGGGCGCTGGAGTCGATGGCCAGCTCCGGCTTGGCACTGCCGTCGTCGGCGCGGGCGGTGGTGTTCAGGCTTTGCGCGTCGACGTCGTTGCGCCCGGCAACGACGGTCAATTCGCGTGCGTTGATCTGTGCGTTGATCTTGGCCGAGCGGGTGATGATCTCGAAGCGATCGACCGTGCTCGCGTTCAAGCCCTGGCCGTCGATGGTCACGGCGCCGCCATCGACCTGGTAGTGATCCAGACGGCCCACGGTGTCGATCACCGGTTTGCCGGTGGTCAGGGTCACGTTGGGCGTGTTGATAAACCCGCAGCCACTGCACGTGATACCGTAGGGGTTGGCAACGATGACCTTGGCCGACTGCCCCGCCACTTCGGTGTAGCCGCGCAACTGGCTGGGGCTACCGCCATTGACCTCGTTGAGGATGACACTGGCCGCGCCGCCCTTGAGGTTGGGGTTGCCGACGATGTAGCCGCCCAGCTGGGTATTGGTCACCGCCGTGTTGGCGTTGTTGAGGATGACGCCGTTGGGGCCGACGTTGTAGTCCTTGAACTGGTTGTGCGAGAGGCCATTGCCATTGGGCGTGGCGATATTCACCACCGGCACGCCATTGCCGGCCTGGCCGACGGTGGTGCCTGGCGCGCTCACCACGATGCCTTCGGCCTGGGCCAACAGCGGCTGCCAGAACAGCGCGTGGGCCAGGATGAGCGCCAGGCCACGCTTGGGCAGGCCGAGGAACCGCTCACGGTTGTTCAGCGCAGCAGACGGTTGACGGGCCAGGAAGGCCAAGTGGCGAAAGTCCATTTTCAAGTTCTCGATGCAGCGGGGCGTTGAATTAGAGGAAGAAATCCATGCGGAAATAGACCGGCGCTTCGCGCTCGCTCATCACCGCCGGGCGCTCCAAAGAGTGGGCAAAGGTCACGCTGGTACTGACGTGTTTGCCACGGGCAAACAGCTCCAGGGAATTGCTCGACACCCGGCCGTGCACTTCACTGTTGTAGCGACCATGGCTGATCACGCCCTGGTCATAACCGACGCTGGCGCCGTATTCGGCAAAGGCCGGACGCAGCCAGTCCAACGTCACCGGGCGCGCCCAGCGCACGTCGTTGCGCCAGTAGCCGCCGCTGTCGCCGCTCAGTTGCTGGTCCTTGAACCCGCGCACCGACGCCGAACCGCCGAGACTCATACGCTGCGGGCTGAACAGGATGTCTTCACTGCGTTGACCGGTGGCCAGGCTGGAGAAGCTGAACGATTCGCCCCACAGGCTGAACGGTTGCAGGTAACTCACAGTGGCCGTGTACTTGCGGTAGCGCGCACTCGGCTGGCGATTGCCGTACGCGTCGCGCTCTTCGTTGGCTTGGGCATCGAACAGGCCGATCCCGTTCTGCATGCCCACATCGAGGTTGACGAACGAGGTGCCGATACGACGGCCGTGGTTGAAGCCGACTTGCAGCTCGCTGAGACGGTTGCTGCTGGGTTTGGTGCGGGTATCGAGGATGTAGTTGTTGGTGCGCAGGTGCGCCATGCCAACGTTCACCGATGTCTTGCTCACGTCATCGCGGTGGATCACCCGCTCGGCGCGCAGTTGGTGGTTCTGGCTGTCGCCGTTCTGCTTGTACTTGTAGTCGTCGGTGAAGCCGTAGGTGCGGTAGTCGCTGTCGTTGTAGGTGTAACTGAAGTTCCACCAGCCCCACGGCACGTTGTAATAGAGCATGCTGTTTTTCGAGGTTTTCTGGTGATCGCTGATCGCATCATGGCCGCCACGCAGCACCAGTTGGTCGGCCAGGCCCAGGGGGCTGTCCCACTCCAGGCCTGCGCCCCATTGCTGTTCGCCCGTGCTTTTCTGCCCGTCGTTGTGGCGCGAAAGGCTGGCACGCCAGGGCTTTTGCGGTGGGTTCTTGACCAGCACCACACTGCCGCCAATCTGGCTGCCGGGGGTCAATTCCATCTGCGCCTGCTTGGATGGCAAGCGGCTCAGTTGATCCACCAGTTGCTCGACTTCCCGCAGGTTCAACGCCTCGCCGACCTTGCCGGGAAACGCCATCGCCAACTCGCGGTCGGTGATGTTGCTGCCCTGGGCGCCCTTCAAGCCTTCAAGCTTGCCTTCCACCACCAGCACTTGGAGATGGCCGCTGGACAGATCCTGTTGCGGCAAGTAGGCGCGACTGGTCACGCGGCCTTTGTCGATGTAGTGATCGGTGATGTCCTTGAGCAATTCGTTGAGCTGCGCAACACCCAGGCACTGGCCGACGTACGGCTTGAGCAGGCGCGTGCGGTCGGTGGCAGACAGGCTGTCGGCGCCTTTGAGCTCGATGTCCTTGATCGGGAAGCAACGGCTGTCCGCGGGCAGCGCAGGCGCCTGGGGTTTCGTGGCCTTGCCGGGCAGGTCCTGGAGTTCATCCAAGCGCCGCCGCTGCTCTTCGAGCAGGCGGTTTTGCCGATCGCGGATCAAGTCTTGATCCCCAGGCGTGGGGGCGGCTGTGGCGCTATTCAGGCAAAAATAAGCGAGCAGGCAAGTACACAGGAAATACCGAGTCCGTGGTAATAACAAAGACATGTTCGATCCGTCGAAAATCAAGGGGCGGCAAACTAACATCGAACTAGTGTTAACCCAAGAAACTGAGTTAGTTGCACTACCGTGCCAGCTACCAACTTAAGCACTTGATTAATAACAACAAAAAACAATCAAAATGATGAGACCCCTGTCACTGGAAATATTATTCCGACAGGCGGCAGCACTTTTGATGGCGGTTCTTCGGCAACCTTTAAATTTGCCATTATTTGGCCATCAAGTTTGTGCCGAGATAAGTTAGTACCGCGAAAGATAGAAAAGTTCGCGCACTTTTTGTGAACTAGCTCGCACTAATGGGACTGTAATCCCACACACCGCCAGCCAAAAACCGAATGAAGATCCAATGTAGGAGGGGCAAACCCCCTCCCACATTGCCTGCATTCCAAATGATCTACAGGGCGTAGATCAACTCACGCCTTTGTCGCGATCCTGCCCCGGCACCAGGGTCAATGTCGGCTTTTCCACATCACGGGAGACATGGGATTTCACTTCCTCCACCCCGCCCTCCTCGTCGTTGTGGATCACCAGCACACCCGGTCTGCGCAGTTGCTCCAGGTCACCCTCGCCAAGCTTGAAGCTTTCGCTGAGGTTCTTGTCGCTGAGGGCGTTGGCCTCGGCGCGGCGCTGGGCGAATTTGCGACCCTTGCGTTGCTGGTAGCGCGCCCACGAGACCAGGATCAGCGCGTTGAACAACGCGATCCACATATAGATCTGCAGGGTATTGAGTGCGGCGAAGATCGGCGCCTCGATGCGCGGGCCGCCGTGGGTTTCCAGCATCGCGTTGATCCCGCGTGCCAGCAGCCAGATCAACCCGGCCCAGGCCAACAGGGTCAGCACCACGTCGATGATCCACATCACCGAATTTTGGCGAGTTCTGATCAGTTTCATGATCACACGTCCTCATTGGCTGGTTTGATCCCGCGGTCCGGGCTGACCCAGCGCGCGCGCTTCTGATGCTGGTTGAACAGCACCTTGGGAAAACTGACCAGGGTGGTGAACAAGCTGACCAGCCAGAACACCATCGGGTACCACACCGTCCAGAACAGGGTTTTCCACAGGTCTTTTTCGTAGCGCCGGTCAATCAGGATGCTCACGGCAAACTGCACCAGGCACACCATCGCCAGCACCAGGCCGGTAAATGCCGGCGGCACCAGGGAATCCACGGCGATGGCTTGCGGCAACACCATGAATTTGCCCAGGCCCCAGAAGATCACCGAGAGCAGGAAGGTGAAGGCCCAACCGGTGGACAGACAGTATTCGAACAGCAGCGGCCACAGGTAGCGATGGCGCCATTGCCAGATGCCACGGATATTCTTGAACAGCACTTCGGCACCGCCCTGGGCCCAGCGCAGGCGCTGTTTCCACAGGCCGCCGACGGTTTCTGGCATGAGAATCCAGCACAGTGCACGCGGCTCGTAGAAGATCGCCCAGTGATCGAGTTGCAGCTTCCAGCTGACGTCGATGTCCTCGGTAATCATGTCGGTGCTCCAGTAGTCGATGCGGTCCAGCGCCTTTTTACGGAACGCCACCACCACACCGGACACCGTGAAGATCCGCCCGAATACCCGCTGCGTACGCTTTATCAAACCGATGATCGAGGAGAACTCGCCCACCTGCACCCGGCCGATCAAGGTCGACCGCGTGCGGATGCGCGGGTTGCCGGTCACCGCGCCGAGGCGCGGGTTGTCGAGCATCGGCGCGACCATATAGGCCGCCGCGTTACGGTCGAGCAACGCATCGCCGTCGATGCACACCAGGTACTCGCTGCGCGCGGCCACGGCGCCCATGCGCAAGGCCACGGCCTTGCCCTGGTTCTGCGCCAGGTGCAACACGCGCAGGCGCGGGTGTTCCAGGGCCAGGGCATCGAGGACCGCCGCAGTGTTGTCCTTGGAGCCGTCGTTGACGGCGATCACTTCGATGTTCGGGTACACCTGGTCCAGCGCCGCATGAATGGTCTCGGCCGCGTTATCGCCCTCGTTGTAGCAAGGGATGATGATCGAGATCAGCGGGTTGCCGGCCAGGGTTGGCGCCGGTGTGTCCTCTTCCCACGGCCAGTGGCGTTCCCAGTGCAGCCAGAAGTACAGGCCGCCGGCAATCCACAGCGCCGACATGAACAGCGGGTAGAAAAACACGAAGTCCATCAGGAACTGCCCGGTGACCAGGAAGATCAGGCCAAGAGGCACACCCAACACCAATGCCAGCACGAATAAAGCCAGGATTCTGTCGAACATGGTCAAGGGTTCCATTGGTTGGAAATGGCCGGACGTATGGTCTTCAGGTCCGGGGAGTTTTCCAGGAAGTTGTCCGGGTAGTAGCCAAAACTGGTGACACCCTGGCGCTTGAGCACGCCCATCCATTCAGCCAACTGCTCGGCGCTGATGTCCGGCGCTTCCTTGGTCCGCCAGTCTTTGGCTTGCAGTTCGAACACGGTGCGGTCGAGCGCGCCGGGACGAGCCTTGACGGTAGCCACCAGTTTTTCCAGCCAGGCGTTGGAGTTTTTCAGCGTCTGGCCTTCCATCAGCGGCATGGCCATCG
Organism: Pseudomonas sp. 18.1.10; assembly: GCF_024655625.1. NCBI lineage: Bacteria > Pseudomonadati > Pseudomonadota > Gammaproteobacteria > Pseudomonadales > Pseudomonadaceae > Pseudomonas > Pseudomonas sp. 18.1.10. Next base: position 48,829 of record NZ_JANLGL010000008.1, on the reverse strand, counting down.
GCGCGGTCCAGTCGTAGTTCTGGAGGAAGTCGTCGAGGTTCTGCGCAAACCAGGTTTCGCTCTGCGGGTTCAGCATCGGCTCGGCGAAGATATTGCGCGCGGTCATGATCTGCGGGCCACGGATCGCACGGACTTTGGCGGTCAGCTCGTTGGTAAAGTCGATCAGGTAACGGCTCTTGAAACGGGTCCAGCGCTGCATCACAGCCGGGTCGGCGCGCAAGGCTTCGATGGTGTTCGGCAGACCGTTGGCGGCATAGGCCTTGAGCGCCGCAGGGCTGGCGTCTTCAAAGTCGTTGAACGCCGCATCATCGTGATACAGCACGCCATCGAGACCACTGTTGCTGATACTCGCCAAGTCTTCGTAAATTTCGCCGATGATCTTGCGCACCTCTGGATCGAACGGCGACAGGCGCTGGTATTGATCGGGGTCGAGGCCGATCTGGCCGGTTTTCGGGTCCCAGCGGGTGACGCGTGGCAGCTTGGGATCCAGGGCAAAGCTCAGCACCGGCATCCAGGCATAGACGCTGGCATGGGCACGGGTGTGCAGCTGCCAGGCGACACGGTTGAACAGGTCGGCACGCATCGGCAGGTGACGGTTGGGGAAGTACAGCGAGTGCACCAGGCCGTCGCCCTTTGGATCGGCATAGGCTTGCAGGAACACCGTCACCGCGCCCATGTCCACCACGCGTTGAATCAGTTGGTCGAGGTTGCGCGCCTGCTGGGCCGGGTCCGGGTCGTAGACATGGTCCAGGTCTACGTGCAGCACCCGCATCGGCGCCTTGGTCTGCACGGCCACGATGCTGTTGGCGTAATGTTCGCCGTCCGGGTCGGAGGCCACCAGGAAACGCGGGCTGTTCATCAGCTTGGTGGAGTCGTCGAGGCCATCGTCCAGGGTCAGCGCCATCTTGTAGCCGTGTTCATCGACCACTGCCAGCGACGTGCCGTCGGCCGCACCGTATGGCCATACCCACACCCGTGGGGCCTTGCCGGTCACTGCACGGATCTTGTCGGAAATCGCCTTCACGTCAGCACGCATGCGCGCCTGGAACTGCGCTTCGGTTTCATAGCGCTTGGTCGCCGGGTCATAACGCCGCGTGGTGGCTGCCGGCTCCAGGTTGCCCTGGGGGTTGCCCAGGATGCCTTTGTGGTTGTTGTCGGTGTGCGCGGCAATTTCCACCAGGCCCGACTGGGACACTTCGCGGATCTGCTGCCAGGTCAGGAACTCGCCGCGTGGCCGTGGTTGGCCGGCGAAGTCCACCGGTTGGTTCATCGGCGTGTCGATCCAGTAGCCCACCGGCGCCAGCAGGGCCGGCCAGCGGTAGGCACGCAGGATCGGCATCACCCGCGTGTAGAAGCTCGAATAGCCATCGTCAAAGCTAAGCATGACGGCCTTGGGTGGCAGTTCAGGCCCACCGCTGCGGGCCGCGAGGATCTGATCGACGCTGACCGCCTGATAGCCGTTCTCCCGCAGCCAGGCCAGCTGCTCGATCAAACGCTCGGTACGCACCGCCACCACCGCCTGATCGGGGTCGCGATCCTCGACGTCGTGGTAGGCGATGCCGAGGAAATGGTTTTTCGGCCACGCCACTTCGTTGGGCGCAATCGGCCGCTCGGCGGGTGGAGTGAAAGGTGCGGGTTGCTGGGCGCAGGCGCTGGCCAGCATTACGCCCAGAATCAACAGGCAACGGCTGAGGACGGTCATGGTCAGGCTCTTCTAGAAACGGTAAGTGAGGTCGACGAGCAGGCGCAGATCGCGTTCGCGATTGCCGTCGTAAGGTCGGCTAACCAGGCTCAGGTTCGCGCCGGCTTCCAGTACGTCATTCCAGCGGTAGCGTTGGCCGTAACCCACCAAGCCGATGCCTCCGGTGGAATAATCCTGCTGGCTATAGGTACCCGCACCGACCTGGAACTGCTGACTCCACTGAGTCTCGTAGCGGTGATAGAGCACATGGTTGATGTTGATGACCGGCAACACGGTGAAGTCCGACTTCGGGTTGAAGTAGATCGTGTCTTCCTTGCTGTTGCGGCTGGCGCCGACTTCCAGGCCCAGGTCCACTTGCACTTTCGGCGAGCTGTAGAGGCCTTCGCGGCCGCTGAGCAAGGCTTCGAAGCGGTCGTTGCCGTCACTGAAATGGGACGGGCTGAGGGTCAGTTTCCACTCGCGGCTTTCGTTGGCGCGCCAGCGGATGAAACCGCTGCCGCCGTTGGCCGTGATCCCTTCATTCAACGCCCGCAGGGGGGTGGTGGACAGCAGGTAGCCGAGGCTGCCGCCGTATTGCCAGTTGTCGTTGATGTCCCGCGCAATCGACACCGCCGCGCCTTGTTTGGAGCCATCACCGTAGGAGTGGTTGGACACCTCGGCCTCAATGGTCATGTCGCGGGTGCGCCGCTCGACGCCGACCACCTGCCAGCGGTGGTGGCCGGTGCCTTCTTCAAAGTCGGCGGTGGCATAACCGGCACCGGCGAACAGGCGCCAGTCTTCGTCGATGGGCGGCGTGTAGATCCGGCTTTCAATGCCCCAGTCACGGCTGCCCGAGACGGCACCGGCGTCGCCGTTGTTGCCGCCGCCGAAGCTTTTGCCGGTGTAGGCCTCGACCTTCAGTTCGGCCATGTCATGCACATCGCGCAGGCGTTGCAGGCGCTGGACCTGGCGGTTGTCCGGGTTACGGGCGACCACATCGTCGGTGAGGATGTCGAGTTGCCGCCACTCCTGCAGGTCCAGGGCCGTGAAGCCTTGGGACATTTCCAGGCCGATGTCACGCGGGCTTTGCGCCTCCGTTTCCTTGAGGACACGCTCGGCGCGCCGTGGCCAATCGCGGGCGCGGTACATTTCCGCCTGCGCCAGGCGCAGCCCGATGCTGCCAGGGGCCTTGCCCACCAGCTCTTCCAGGGATTTCTCGCTGGACGGCAGATCAGCACCATAGGTGCCGGCCTGTGCGGCCAATTGTTGGGCGTCCATCCACTCATCGTTAGGGTTGCCGATGGGCAGGCCCTTGAGTTCAACCCGGGGTTTCTGGCTGTCGGCCAGGTTCTTGGCGACGGTGCGCGCCTCGTCCACCTGGTCGTTTTCGAGCAAGGCGTAGAACAAGGCGGTGCTGTCTTCGACACGGTCGCCGACGTCGGCATCGGGCGCCTCAATGGCCTGGCGATACAGCGGCGCGGCCTTTTCCGGCAGGCGCTGGTCGAGGTAGGACGCCGCCACCCAGCGCACGGCATAGGTGGGCAACTTCACGCCTTCGGCCTGCAGCGTTTCGTACTCGCGGATCACCTCGGCGGTACGCGCGCGGGCCTTGAGTGCGCCGAGGCGGTCGATACGCCACACCACTACGTCGTCCTTGGCGGTGGGGTCCGGGGTCCAGCGGGCGAGGAGTTTGTCGTAATCCTGCAGGGCGCGGTCGGCAATGACGTAGCGTTCCTTTTCGCTGCGCGTGGCGAACTCGGCCATGCGCACGCGTTCGGCGGCCAAGTCACCTTCCAGGCGGCGCTGGGTTACTGGGTCGATAAGGCCCGCGCGCTTGGCCGCCAGGCGCAACGCCGGCTCCGGCAAGCGCGCCTTTTGCAGGGCGACGATGTATTCGCGGGCGACTTCCGGTTTATCTCCGGCACGGATAAACGCCTGGTCGAATTCAAACAACGCGTCGTAGTTGAAGCCGGCGCGGGTCAGCGCGTAGCCCAGGGCCATGCGCCGGTTGGGGTCATTCGGGTTGGCCGCCACCAGCGCGCGGGCGCGTTGCACGGCTTCGGTGGTTTTGCCGCCGTCGGCCTGGGTCAGGGCCAGGCCCAGTTGCAGGTCGACATTGTTCGGCTCGCGCAACAGCGCCTGGCGATACACCGCTTCGGCTTGCGCCCACTGCTTCTGGTTGCGATAGGTACGCGCGACGGTGGCGAGCGCCTGGGGCGTCAGGCTGCGATTTTTGCCCTGGGTCTCGTACACCTTGAGCACTTCGGCGTCCTGCCCGGCCCAGCCGGCAATCACCAGGTGATCGCTGACCTGGCCCGGTGTCTGGCGCTCGGCAGGGAGTTGGCGCAACTGGCTCAGGGCCGGCGTGAAATTGCCGTTGCGCGCCTGAATAATCAGGGCATCGTAGGCAGGGTCGGCCACGGCGAAAGCGGGCATCAGCAACTGGCTGCACAAGGCTGCCCCGATCAGCAGTCGTAACCGGCCTGTGGCACTGAGTGGGAGGTTTCGCAGCATATCGTGAGCTTCCTTACACACGGAAAGCTGTAACGATAGGTGGTCCTGAGCAATTTGCATCAGGGTGTCGGCGTCTCGTGACCCGACCTAGCTTTCCTGTAGGAACTATCCCTTAAGAAAGTAGGGGAAAGCCTAATTCAGAACAATTGTTCAGAATTGGCAGGGAATCTGAAATACGAATGGGGGAGCGGACTTGCCCGCGATAACAGGGCCTCAATAGACCTGAGCGTCGATTGTTTGACCCTGAACACTGGCACTTCCACTCCCCCATTATTTATTTCTGGGTGAAGGCAAAATCTTTACTGCGCGCCGCTCATCGCACCGGCTTTGGCCAAGACGAAGCCAATGAATTGTTCGACGGTCATCTTCTGGCCGTTGAAGGTCACTTCATTGTTGGCGTAGTGCAGCTTGGAAACGACGTCGTTGCCCACCAGGGTCGCCAGTTGGGTGCCGACCGCCATGCCACTGACCATCTCGGCCGCCATCTGCGATTGCTGCTCGATGGCTTTCGGATCGGTCACGCCACCGGCCTGGGCTTGCAGGGCGGCAATGTCGCCGATCATGGGCTTGGACAAGGTCAGGTTGGCATCCAGCAGCGCGATGATCTGCTTGCCCAGTTCAACCGGTGGCAGCTCCATGGACGACGGTTTGGTCAGGTCCAGGACCAGGTTGAACTTGCTTTCGCCGTGGGTGGTTTTCAGCGACAGGTTTTCCAGGGCCACTTGCGGCTTGGCCGCCAGCAACTGGTTGACGTTGGCTTCGGCCAGGGTTTGCTCGGCTTCGGTCAGTTGCAGCTCCGGCACGGGTTGGCCCGCAGCGGCAGCGGCTTGCACCGGCTGCATCTTGTCCTGGTACAGCTTGGTCAGCAGCAGACCTGACGGCACGTCGATGTTCTTCACGCTCACGGCCATGGCGGCGGAGCCGACCGGTTTGCCCTGGTAGCCGATCTCGTCGATCTTGTAGTCGACGCGGCCGTCCATGGTGTTGTCTTTGACGGCGCTGGTGTCTTTCTGCTCGAAGCCCTTGAGGGTCAGCACGGTTTGTTGCGGGCCGACGGTCAGCTTGGTGTCGGTCAGCTCAACGGTGTTCTGCCCGGTGTAGAAGCCGAAGGTGGATTTTTCCAGGTTGCTGGCCACGGTCAGGCCAGCCAGGTCGGCCGCGAAGGGCGTGCCGTCGCCATCGACGGCGGTCAGCTTGAGGCTGTTCATGTAGCCGTTGACCTTGACCTTCTTGCCTTCGGCGCTGCTGTCGAAGTCCAGGTTGAGGCCGGAGAAGCTGGCCGAGGACTTGTCGTCCTTGAACTCCAGCGGCAGCAGCTCGAAATTGCCGCTGACCGAACGGTTGTAGCCGATATTGGCCACGCCTTTGAGCGGCGACACGTCTTTGGCGGCGGCGAACCATTTTTCGGTGGTCGGGTTCTTTTCCAGCGAGTAGTGACTGGTGGCCATGACCGGCAGCCACTTCAGCGACACCAGGCGCGAGAACGGCAGCGGGCCGTGCTCGATATGATCGACGAAAAGCAGTTCCGGGTTCGGGTTCTGCTCACCAAAGAACGAACCCTGGGCCTTGAGGCGATAGTGCGCGGTGCTGCTGAACAGGCCACGGTCCAGGGACACCAGCTCCAGGTCCAGGCGCCCATCGACGCCGGCCATGGAACGTTGCAGTTCCTTGTTGGCGTCCTGCACCGCCGTTTGCAGCACCGGCTCCAGTTGCTTGCCGGTGTACCAGGCACCGCCTGCACTGGCAGCGCCAACGGCGACTACAAAACCCAAAAGAACTACGGCTGGCTTATTCATGAAGTGACCTGATCAAATCCTGTGAGAAGTGGGCTGTCTTCCTTGAACCCCGAAAGGGTTGGCTCAAGCCCGCCAAAAGCGGGGGAAGATTAGCACTGGCGGCCGCGAACGGCCCAGCTTTTCAGAGGGGTCAGGTCAGCAGATGGTTCACGAGTATTCCGATTCAATCTCATCGAGCTGGTGATCGAAACTCTTCAACCGCGCCGTCCAGGTGTACACCAGCACCTCAAACTCGCGGTGGATCACCGCATTACCCGGGGTGTCGGCCTTGGGGTCGCAGAAGTCCAGTTGGTAGCGCTCGCGGGCCATTTGCGTGGCGACGTCGGACAATTCACGCGCGTTATTCAGCCAATGCCTACCGTCGGCGACTTGCTGATCCAACGCCACGCACTGTTTTTTCAAGGCTTCGAGGCTTTTTTCCAGGGGCGTGCCGGTGAGTTCGCCCATGACTTCCTGGAAGGTGCGCCCCGGCTGCCAGTAGCTGCCCCAGAAATAGCGGTCGAACACGGTTTCGACGCGGCGCAGCGCAACCTTGGTGTCCCAGATCGCCACGCGGGTCTTGCCTTGTTCGAGCAGTTTTCGCTTCACCCGTTGGTTCTGGTAGGACGCCCAGGCCACCACGCCGATGGACAAGGTGCCGATCACCAGGCAGGCGCTGTCGAGAAACACCATGGCCTTGTCGATTTGGTGAGCGAGCATGACGCCGTAGAAGTAGGCAGCCGATAACAACACCAGTGCGAAGAACACGCACCAGAAAGCGGGAGCATAAGGGTTTTTCATTATTGGAATCCCCATGAGCAAACGCGAGCAGTGTCAGGTGAATCGTCACGGCGACTCACCTGACAAAGCATAGCTATAAGCTCAGGGTTTGCTGGCCGACGCCGCTTGCGTTCGTCCGCTTTCCCAACCGCCGCCCAAGGCCAGGAACAAGTCGATCTGGCTCATGGCAACCTGGGTGTTCGCCGCCGCCAGCTGTGCGCGCACATCGGTGTAGGTGCGCGTGGCTTGCAGGTCGGCGAGGAACGACGCGCGGCCGGCCTGGAAGAAGCGGTGGGTCTGGTCCGCCGCTTCCTTGGCCGACTCGCCGGCATCGTTCAACGCATCACGCCGTTGCAGTTGCGCGGTGTATTGCGCCAGGCCGGTCTGGGTTTCGCGGATGGCGTTGAGCACCACGCCGTCAAAATGCGCCAGGGCGCCCTGGGTCGCGGCTTCGGCTTCGTGGATGCGCGCGCGTGCGCCGTTGGTCGGCACGGTCCAACTGATGAGCGGGCCAAAGCCCCAGCGGTTGGTGGGCGCGGTGCCGAGGTTGTCGAGGATACCGACGGTGCCCACCGTGGCGCCGATGCTGATGTCCGGGTACAGCGCGCCGGTGGCCACGCCGATGCGTGCGGTGGCAGCGGCCAGTTGGCGCTCGGCCTGGCGCACATCGGGGCGGCGCTTGAGCAGCGCGGCGCCGTCGCCCACCGGCAGCAACTGGGCGATATGCGGCAGCTCGGCGCAGGTGCCGGTGCCCGCAGGCAATTGGTCCAGCGGTTTGGCCAGCAGCATCGACAGGCGGAACAAGCCCGCCTGGCGCGCGGCTTCGTAGCGCGGCATGTCGGCGCGCAAGGATTTGTATTGGGTTTGCGAGCGGGTCACCTGGGTTTCATCGCCACGCCCGGCGTCACGCAGGCGTTGGGTGAGCTGGGTGCTCTGCGCTTGCAGGTCGAGGGATTCATTGGCAATCGCCAATTCTTCGTTGGCCGCGCACACCTGGGTGTAGGAGCGCACCACATCCGCCACCAGGGTGATGCGTGCAATATCGGCGGCAGCCTGGGCGGCGTCGGCGCTGGCCTGGGCGCTTTCGATGCCGCGTTGCAAGGTGCCCCACAAGTCGAACTGATACGAGGTGCTGATGCCGACGCTGCCGATGTTGGCAACCGGGACTTTATCCGCGAGCAAAAACGCCTCGCCGGATTCCTGCAAACGTTGGGCCTCGGCCTTCACGCCGGCATTCCAACCGCCAGCGGATTCGGCCTGTTGCACCTGATAACGCGAGCGTTGCAGGTTGGCGGCGGCCACGCGCAGATCGGTGTTGGAGGCCATGGCCTGGCGCACCAGTTCATCCAGGCGCGGGTCGTTGTACAGCTTCCACCAATCTGCCGGCACGGGCGCCGACACCACGTTACTGCCCTCGCCCGCGATTGGCCCTTGCAGGTCGCCGCGTTTGACCGCGGCCTCATCCGGCAGCGTGTAATCCGGGCCCACCGCCTGGCAGGCCGACAGCATCAGCCCCAACGCGGCAATGGCCAGCCGTTGCTTCATGGCTTGTCTCCAATGATCGACACGGTGGCGGTGCGCCCGGCGATCATGCGGAAGTCTGCCGGTACATCTTCAAACGCGATGCGCACGGGGATGCGCTGGGCCAGGCGTACCCAGCTGAACGCCGGGTTGACGTTGGGCAGCAGGTTGGCGCCGCTGCTGCGGTCACGGTCTTCGATACCGGCGACGATACTTTGCACACGCCCACGCAGGCGGGCGTTGTCGCCGATCACGCGGATATCCACCGCCATACCGACGTGGATGCCGTCGAGCTTGGTCTCTTCGAAGTAGCCGTCAATGTGGAAGGAATTGCTGTCCACCACCGACAACACCGGGCGCCCGGCGGTGACGAATTCCTGGCTGCGCGGCGCCCGGTCGTTGACGTAGCCGTCCACCGGGCTGCGGATCACCGAGCGGTCGAGGTTGAGCTGGGCCGAATCCACTGTCACCTGGGCTTCGGCCAGGGCCGATTGCGCACGGGCCACGCGGGACTGGCTTTCTTCCAGCTGCTCGCTCGGCACCAGGTTGCCCAGGCCACGGTTGCGTTTGTATTCGCGGCTGGCCTGGGCCAGGGTTTCCTGGCGGTCGGCCACGGCGGCCTGGGCTTGGCGCAGGGCCAGCTTGAAGCGGTCCTGGTCAACGGCAAACAGCACCTGGCCTTTGCTCACCAATTGGTTGTCGCGCACGTCCACTTGCTGGATCAGCCCGGACACGTCGGGGGCGATCTGCACGATGTCGGCACGGATGTGCCCGTCTCGGGTCCAGGGCGCAAACATGTAGTACATGACCATGCGCCACACCACCACGACCGCAAAGGTCACGATCAACAACGTGAGGACTACACGGCCGATGGTCAAAAAGGGTTTTTTCATGTCATCAGGTATCGACTGAGTGAGTCCACCGCGCCCAGCAACAGCGCGTAGAGCCCCACGTTGAACAATGCCCGGTGCCAGACCAGGCGGTAGAAGTGGAGCCGGGTCAACAACCCGTGCACCACCAGAAACAACACGTACGTAATGCCCATCAGCACCAGCAGCGTGGGCAGGAACACCCCACTGATATCCAGATCACCGATCATAAAGGCGCTCCATCGGGTAGCGGCGCTTCCTGCTCGGTGCCGCCAATGAATTCCACGCCAGGCAACAGCGCCAGGCGCAGGCCGGCCAGCGCGTGCAGCAGGTGCACGCGGGTGTCGTCTTCGTCTTGCAGGCCCTGGCCGTTGAGGGCGCGGCGCGTGCGGTCGAGGGTCATCAGCAGACCGCTCGGCGCGGGCAAGCGTTCACCGGCCTTGAGGCAGGCCTTGAAGTAACCGCCGACGCCTTCGACCACCTGGTTGAGCAGCACCCGTGGCACGCCGAGGATGCGCGGCGAGTAGGCCAGCAGGTCGAGCAGGTTCAGTGCCACCCGCAAGTCGCGCAGGGCGATGCCGGTGTCGTGGCCGATGATCGCCAGGCGCGGCAGGTGCTGCATCAGGCGGTCGAGCATTTGCGCGGCGAGGTGGCGGTGTTCGTTGAGGGTCGCCGGTTCGGTCATGCCGACGATGTCGTGCCAGCTGAAACGGGTCAGGCGCTTGGCCGCCAGTTCGGCGCCGAAGGGCCGCGCGATCAGCGTCCACACAAAGGCAAACAGCAGGCCCACGGGCCCGGCCAGGTTGACGTTGGCGAAGTTGAGGAAGTCCGCGTCGTAGGCACCCTGGATGCTGATGAATGACGAGGTGTTCACCAGCGTCAACAACATGCCCAGGTAGAAGCGCGGCTGCACGGTGAGCGTGCCGATGCAGATAAACGGCACGGCGAACGCCAGCACCAGCATCGGGAAATCGTGCAGGTTGGGCAGCACCAGAAACAGATAAAGGCTGGCGAACAGCACCGACATCGCGGTCCAGAAAAAGAACCGGTAGATCTGCGGCGCGGGGTCGTCCATCGAGGCGAAAAAACTGCAGGCCACGGCGGCGAGGATCACGGCGCTGCCGCCGTCGGTCCAACCCAGCAAAATCCACAGCACCGAGGCGACGATGATCGCGGTAACGGTGGAAAATGCCGAGTAGAACATCAGGCCACGGTCGAGGAACGGGGTCAGGCGACCGAGGCGCCAGTGGCGATAGACGGCGCGCCAAGTGACCTGGCTTTCGCAGGCGATGGCGGCTTGCAGGCTGCGGCAGTCTTGCCACAGGTCGATCCATTCGCCGAGGCGGTAGAGGGCGTTGGAGAACAGCAGCGTATGGCGTTCGTCCAGCGCTTCGCCTTGGGGTTGCAGGGCTTCGACCTGATCGCGCAGGGCGCGCCAACTGTCCATCGAGGGGTTTTCTGCGCTGCTTTGCAGCCACTGGTTGGTGGCTTCCAACAAAGGCGTGAGTTGATCGAGATACTGCGGCGCGCGCTGCTCGACGGCATACAGCGCATCGTCGAGTTCCTCCACCACCGGCAACAGGTGGATCATGCGCCCGCGCAGTTCCTTGGTGTTGCGCACCGTCTGCGGCCGCGCGCCTTCGTGGGGCAACTGGCCGATCATCAACTCCAAGGTATTGAAGGTGGCGACCATGCCGCCGCGCAAGCTGCTGACTTCTTCCGGCGTGACGTTGCGCGTCAAAAAGCGCTGGCTGTAGACCTGGGCGTCGGCAAACCACTTGCTCACCGAGCCATCGAACACCGGCATCAGGCGCCGAGGCCAGAACATCGCGCCGACCACCGCCGCCACGGCGATGCCGAGGAAGATTTCTTCGGTACGCGCTTCGGCCACGTCCCATACGGCCAGCGGGTTATCCACCACCGGCAAGGCGATCAGCGGCAAGGTGTAGCCGGCCAGCATCAGCGCGTAGTTATTCGCGGTGCGCAGGTGCATGGAGAGGAACAGCAAAATGCCCGTCCACAAGGCAATCACCACCACCAGCACATAGGGCGACTGCACAAACATCGGCACAAAAAACACCGCCGCCGCCGCGCCCATCAAGGTGCCGATGGCGCGGTACAGCGCCTTGGAACTGGTGGGGCCGACAAACGGGCTGGAGACGATGTACACGGTGGCCATCGCCCAATACGGACGCGGCATTTGCATGAGCATGGCGATGTACAGCGCGATCATCGAGGCGGCGAAGGTGCGCACGCCGTAGAACCAGTCGCGGGCCGGCGGGAAGCCGCTGAAAAAACCGTTCAAAGGCTTGCCGCCTCAAAGGCGCGCAGCACGCGCAAGGCGGCGGCCATGTCGTCGGGCGCGATGTCGGCGAGGACTTCCTTGCGCAGGCGCACCAGTTGCACTTCCACCGCTTGCACCAGCTCACGGCCACGCTCGGTGAGGCTCAACGCCTTGGCGCGGCGGTCGTGGATATCTTCGGTGCGGCACACGTAGCCGCCGTTGCACAGTTGGTCGAGCAGGCGCACCAACGACGGGCTTTCCATCCCCGACGCCTGGGCGACTTTTACCTGATGCACACCGTCGCCCAGGCGGCCGATCATCAACAACGGCACGGCGCAGGCTTCGGAAATACCGTAGCTCACCAGCGTGGTCTGGCAGATTTTGCGCCAGTTACGGGCGCCCACCACCATGCTGCTGCTGAGGTTCATCTGGAGTTGTTCGAGGGATTGAGGCACTGGATAGTTCGCATACAGTTAGTTTGCTAACTATCAATATGGTGGATGAATGGGGGGCCGTCAAGTTTTGAAACAATTTCGCGGATGAATGGAAAAATTGTGGGAGGGAGCACGTCTCCTCCCACATTTTGGATCAGTACTGGCTGTCAGGATTGTGGCTCAGGCTGGCCGGTTTTGCTCCAGCGCCGAACGCTCCAGACCTTCAGTGCCTCGGAGGTAATCACCAAAGCGACCAGCAACACCGGGTTGTAGTTGAGAACGAACTGGGCACCCACCAGCAATAACGAAACAGAAGGGACTATAAAAGCCAGTCGCAAAGGGGTTTGAACATAGACAACCCACTTCACCGTTTCACGACCGAAAAAGAACAACAGGCAAGAAATCACTAAGGAAACTTGCAACAACATGGCGAGGCCGAATAGGTAAAGCTGCACAACACTATGTTCACGCAGCAGCCATAAAGCACTCTCAATATCGCTTAAAAAGGGGACCCTTCCCCCCAAGGCACTGTTCACGGCATATCGGGCTAGAAAAATGGCATCCATGGCCCCCCAAAACCAAAAGACCTGCTTGCGTGTCATTGCCCTGCATCCTTGTATTCGTAGGCCACATCCGGCGTCACTGGCTGCCAGTGCCACGACTTACCGCCTACCTGCCAGTTGTCATCACCCTCCAGATAACGCTGTTTTATATGCCGCAGCTCCCCATACCGGCGCTCGACTGACCGGTGGATAAGTTGCTCGTCGCGACCATCAAGCCTTACCCATCGTTGGGTCATGACCCTGGTGGTGTTCGCAAAGTCTTTCCCATCCGATAAAAACAACCGCCCCTCATCGCCAGCGGAAACCAACCGATTGGCGGCAAGAATCGCAGTGTTTTTCACGCCGTCATAATCGATGCTGACCTTCTCCCATTTACCTGGCCCGACATAGAGTCGGCGGCCCATAAGATGGCCGTACTTGACGCGACACTCTCGGCTTAATGAGAGAAAAGGGCGATCCATCACAAACAACCAATCACCCTCTGCCAATTTTTCCAGAACGCGCCGCTGATCTTTTTCTGCGACAACGCACACTGGAGAAATATTGCATTCCCTCAACAGCTCGCACAGCCCAGGCAACGTATAGGGGGCACGGAAGAACGCCCTCACTTCTATTCTGGAAAAATAAGGACTTTCGATTTTTGTAAGGTCATATTTTTCAATGTCGGCACGTGGGATCAGACGCTTCATGGTGTGTCCAGAAAAGGAAGTCAGCGCCTGTTAATAGCGGGCTCCTCACTCCGACCACCATCGTCCACTTCCCCTTAGTCGATAGGAGATTTCCCAACTTCACGCAGAACCCGTCCCGCCTCCTCCTCGATAAACTCAAACACCTCCTCCGCCACGCTGTACTGAAACTGCTTCCTGCGGTGCCTGGAAACCTTGCCTTCGTTATCCAGGCACATCATCACCAGCTTCGACAAATCACTGCCACGTACGTCAAAACGCTGATTGACCGCCTTGATCACGCGGTCATAACGGTCGAGAAATTCGGTTTCTTCACGCAACTCCACTTCGAGGGCGCGGTGGGCCATTTTCAGGGTGAATTCGACGCAGCGGGTGGCGTCCCAATAGCGGTAGATCGAGGGGTGGCCGATGAAGTCGAAGGCCATTTGTTCGCCGTCCAGCCAGGTGACGTTCCAGAAGTCTCGTGTCGACAGGGAGAAGGCTTTTAGCGCCTCCAGGTAGGCTGGCTCTTCGTGTTTCATCGCCACGGAAACCGGCAACAACAAGCCATTCTCCAAGGCGCCGTAGTGGCACAGCATTTGGTGGATCAGGAAGCGCGACAGTCGCCCGTTGCCATCCATGAAGGGATGCAAAAATACAAAACCAAACGCGGTAACCGCCGCAGCGACGAGAGGATCAACCTCCCGCACAGGCTGATTGGCAAAGGCCATCAACTCTTCCATCAGCTCGTGACACAACTCAGGCGCCGGTGGTACGTAGCTGACACCCGCCGCACCGCGCAGGCCATTGTGCAGATGGTTTTGTTCGTGGCGAAACGCGAAGGCTTTGTCGAAAGGATTGGAGACGGCGCTGTTTTGCAGCTCGACCAGATAATCCTCAGTCAGCAAGCGACCTTCGTGAGCCTGGCGTAGCAACTGAACGAAGCGACGGGATTTTTCTTCGCTGGGCTGCTCTTTTTCGATGGCGAACGAGTCGCGGGTCTCGTGGAGGTAAGCCCACTGGGTCGCGCGGTCCATCATTTCGGGTGGCAGGGTGGCCATGAAGGCTTTGGCGCGGCGCAACACGTCAAGCGCCAGCAACGCATCCAGCTCGGGTGTTCGCTCCACGGTCGCGCAGTAGTGCAAGGAGCCCAGGCCATTGAAATCGATTCGCCAACGGCTGTTGCGGATGCTTGGGCCGGTCACATACCGGGCAGGATCGAATAAGGCTACGACGCGCCCCCGAACAGGCGCCGCGTAATCGAGCGTCTGCCCCGTTAAGGCTTCCCATAAAAAACAGGCTTTTCGGATAAACGCGCCATTTGGAGCGTTTGCCAGCCCCGCCAGAAGTGGCTCTGGGCCAAGTTTTTCAAACACTTGGGCGAGCACGGCAAGGTTGACGCCTTCATGCTTGAGCGCGAACAGCACATGTTCAAACAAGGCGTGTTGCGCAGGCGCAACAGCAGGAGGGACAGCAAGGCAATTGCCGATCAAGGTGATTCTGGTCACGGGTTTGATCATCGCAACCCGATTGGGTGCGATGACTTTTAAATCCAGTGCCTCACAGAGATGGGCATATCCGACTGTGGCCAAAGTGAGCGTCCCAGGAAAAAATGCACTGAACCGATTAAAGCTCAGATTTTTTTCCGCTCACCATTTTTTTTTACATTAACGCGTTTTGTCGGATATTTTTTTACACCCCGCGCCCCTTACGCAACAACACATTCAACTCATCCACCACCTCGGCCCAATCCGCATCTTCCAGAATGCCCTCACGCAAAAACTGTCGCTGACTGTCAGTCCAGAAGAACGCATCCGCCAGCTTTAAATCGGCCTTGAGCGGCGAGTGGACCGCGACAAACTGGTCAATGCTGACCGGGTCATCCGGCAGGCCAAGTTGCTTGAACAATGCAGGCAGGTCGTGCACAGGCAGTTCCATGGTGAGTTCCTAATCAATGAAAGTCAGACCGAGTCTAGCGGCAACCCTCAGGTTGCGCTGGCGCGACGTTGCACAACACAAACAAGCGCGCCCGGGCCCCGCCGCCGTCCTGGCGACTGAGTTCGCGCCAGCCCTCGGGCAGCGGGGCGAAGTCGTCCGGCGCTTCGTTGCTGCTGATAAGCCACACGCGGCGGGTCTCGGCAGGCAATGCCGACAGGCGGTCTAGGTAGATGCGTCCGCCGTCCTGGTCCACCAAGGTGCCGAAGCCATAGGCATTGGGCCGAGTGGGCGTGCCGTCAGGCTTGGGCGGCGTGTAGAGCTGTAGTTGCGCGTCGGTCTGGTCGTAATACACGTAGCTCAGGTACCACATCATGTCGCTGAGGACGATGCGGTCGTCCTCCTGGTAATTGCGATTGACGAATTCCACGGGCACGTTGAACTGGTCATGCTCATCCACGGTGAAGTTGTTCTTCAGCCCCACCAGTTCCACCCCGACAAACAGCACGAACAATGCCGCCCCCAGCCAGGCCAGGCGCGAGGGCAAGCGGTCGATGGCCAACGCGACGAGGATCGGCAAGCCCAAGGCATACACCGTGAGGTAACGCTCGATAAACACCGGGGAAACAAACGACACGCCGTACACCAGCAGCAGCGGCAGCAGCAAAAACAGCGCCAGCAGACTGGCCGGCCGATAGCGCTCGCGGTCGCGCCAGACGGTGACGCCGACGATGCCCGCCAACAGCAACGGGAAGGCCCAGAACAGTGGCGCCCAGAAGCCAGTGCCCTCATCCTGCAGCACGAACTGCCAGAGCATCGACGGCAGGGACAGCAGGCTGACCGGGTCTTCCCAGCCAATGTCGCCGCCCACCTTGAGTTGCTCGACGTGTTGCACCAGGTCCAGCAGGTTGGGCAGCCAAGGCAGGTACAACAATACGATCACGCCGTTGGTCAGCCACCAGGCTGGACGCGCCAGCAGGCGTTCGCCACGCGGCTGGGTACGCCATAGCACGCCCAGGTAGGCCCAATGCACCAGCACACACAGCGCGGTGAAGTAGTGGGTATAGAAACCGGCGCTCATCAACAGCCCATACACCGCCAGGTAACGCGTGCGCTCGGGCTGTCGCACCCAGTACACCAACGCCAGCGTCGCACCCAGCAGCCACACGCCAAGCAGCGAGTACATGCGCACTTCCTGGCTGTAGCGCACCGCCGTCGGCAGCAGCGCCAACAACACCCCGGCCAGCACCGCAGCACGCCGGGTGGACAGTTGCCGCGTCAGCCAGATGCCCAGGCCCACGGCAACCACGCCGGGGATCGCACTCATGCTGCGAATGGAGCCGATGCTGTCGCCAAACAGCTCGATCCAGCCGCGCAGGATCAAGAAATACAGGGGCGGATGCACATCGTGGGCCGCGTGAAACCACAGGTCGCCTATCGCGTACTCACTGAGCAACAGGCTGGAACCTTCGTCGCCCCAGATCGCTGCCGCCGTCAGTTGATAAAACCGCACGGCCATGGCCAACGCCACGATCGGCACCCACCACAGGCGACTGATCCAGCCGGCGCCCTCCCACGCGAGGCGGCTGTAGGCGGGCAACGCCCCGACCTTTTCGTTTTGCTCTACCACAGACCGACGCACCTCGATTCCCCTGCCACTGCGCAAACACCGCCACTCTAGGACAAAAGCCTGCAACCTGCTGCTGGTATCGGACAAATCGGTGATTTGCGTAGGCCTTCACCGAAGCTTTTGTGAGATCAGGCTATGATTGCCTCCCTCCAAGGACTCAGGATCAAGGACACGTCATGCGCATCGGTTTTCTGTCACCCCTGGCACTGGCCCTGTTGGCCAGCACTTCCCTGCCGGCACTGGCCAGCTCCGACGACTCGTGCTACCCCGACTGGCGGGTCTCCCGTGACAGCCTCGACACGTGCAACAACCTGCCCTTCCTGAGCCCGGGCAACGACAGCCGCGTCAACCTGCGCCTGTTGCTGGCCGACAAGAAAACCATGGCGCTGACGCCCAACGCCTTGAACGACGATGACCTGGCCCAGGGTTTTGGCCCGGTGCCGTTTGCGGTGTATCGCCTGACCCCGGTCGGCAGCGGCGAGACGCAACCCGACTCCGACGACTCCCCCACCGCCGAACTCGACACCCTGCTGGAACCCCTGGGCATCAAGCGCGAGGAGTACAAAACCGCCGGCGAAGCCTTCCTCAACGGCGAAGGCAGCCGCTGCCGCAGCAACGACGATGACAGCGCCACCGCGTTTATCCGCCAAGTGGTCAAGGCCGACATGCCGGCGGCCGAGCGTACGCTGCTGGCCACCTCGCGCCTGCAACTGCTGGGCACCTGCGATTGGAATGGCCCGGTCATCGCCGACCCGCAGCAGATCCAGTCCAGCGACGGCCAACTGTTTCGCACGTACCTGCAAGCCGCCGCCGACTTCTACAGCGGCCGCTTTACCGAGGCCGAGCGTGGCTTCTCGGCACTCGCCAGTGCCAACTCGCCATGGCTGAAGGAAACCGCGCTGTACATGACCGCCCGCACCGCGCTGAACCAGGCCCAGGCCAACACCTACGATGAATACGGCGTGCCCAACCTTGAGCGTGTGGATAAGTCGGCGCTGGCCGCTGCCGAGCAGGGTTTCGGCAACTACGTGAACACTTATCCACAAGGCGCCTACACCGCTTCTGCCCGTGGCCTGCTGCGTCGCGTGTATTGGCTGGCGGACGACAACGTCAAACTCGCCGACGCCTACGCCTGGGGGCTGACCCAAGCCACCGAGGCGCAGCGCAATGTGTCGGTGGATGAACTGGTGGAAGAAGCCGACGTGAAGCTGCTGTCGGTGAGCGGCGGGCCGATCGACACGCCGATGATTCAACTGGTCAGCGACCTGATGAGGATGCGTGCCCACACCCCGCCGACATTGACCCGCGACGACCTCGCCCAGCGCAAAGCCGTGTTTGCCAAGGAGCCGGCGCTGTACGACTACCTGCTCGCGGCCTATGCGCTGTACGTCGAACATCAACCCGACAGCGCCTTGCAGCACTTGCCCAAGGAGGTGCCGTCGAGCCTGGATTACTTCGCCTTCAGCCAGCAAACCCTGCGCGCACTGGCGCTGGAAGATAAAAAGGACTGGAAAGCCGCCGAGGCCCTATGGCTGCAACTGCTGCCGCTGGCCAAACAGCCGCTGCAACGCGACCAGTTGGAGCTGGCCCTGGCCCTGCATTACGAGCGCAGTGGCCAGTTGGCCAAGGTGTTTGCCGCCGACTCGCCGATCAGCGCCAGGCAGGTGCGCTATATCTTGCTGCGCAACGTCGCCGGGCCTGACTTGCTGCGTCAACAACTTGCCCAGGCCAGCGACCCGCTGGAGCGTGAGACGGCGCAATTCGTGCTGCTCTACAAAAACCTGCTGCGCGGCCAGTTCGCCAGCTTCGCCGAAGACCTCAAGCAACTGCCGACGCCGGCTCCCGAGGACAAGCTCGGCACCAGCCTGGGCTACGTCTACAGCGCCAGCCAGACCTTGCGCCTGTTCCAGTGGAATGGCGACAAAGCCGAATCCGGCTATGCCTGCCCGAGCATCGCGCAAACTGCCGCAACCCTGCAGGCCGACGCCAAGAACCCACAAGGCCTGAACTGCCTCGGTGAATTCATCCTGCGCAACAACCTCGACGGCATGCCGCTGGAACAGGCCCGCGCCGCCGGCAGCCTGGGCAGCAGCGCGTCGGACTTCAAGGGTGAAACCTTCTCGCGCCTGGACGGCTACAAACAGGTAATCGGCGACGCCAAGGCACCGAAGAACGACAAAGCCTACGCGCTGTTCCGCGCGGTCAACTGCTACGCACCGGCCGGCTACAACAGCTGCGGCGGCCAGGACGTGACGCCGGCGGTGCGCAAAGCCTGGTTCCGCCAGCTCAAGAGCGGTTTCGCCGACACCCAGTGGGGCAAATCGGCGCAGTATTACTGGTGAAGCACCTGTGGCTCGGCTTGCTGCTCCTGGCAAGCCCGGTGTTCGGCGCGGTGGATGCCCGCGACTACGACGCCTTCTGGCTGTGGAGCGGCGTCGCCCCCCAGCCGGTACTCAAACAGGCCAGCACCCTGTACATCCTCCAGGGCCAGATCAACTCCACCCGCCGCGCACCCCAGCGCGGTGTGCAACTCATCGCCCAGGGCATCGGCGTGCCGCGCCTGAGCCACGGCGAGATCTGGGTGGTCTACCGCGCCCACACCCTGCACTGGCCCGAGCCGGTCTACGCCCAAGTGCTCGGCCAAGTGCAACGCTGGCGTGATGCCGGCAACCCCGTGGCCGGCATCCAGATCGACTTCGATGCGCGCACCCAATACCTGCACGAATACGCCGATTTCCTGCGCGACCTGCGCCAACGCCTGCCGGCCGACCTGCGCCTGAGCATCACCGGCCTGATGGACTGGAGCAGCAACGCCGACCCGGCCGCCATCGCCCAGCTCAAGGGCGTGGTGGATGAGGTGGTGGTGCAGACCTATCAAGGGCGGCACAGCATTGCGGATTACGCGGCGTATTTGCCGCGGATGAACCGCATGGGGCTGCCGTTCAAGGTGGGATTGATTCAGGGTGGGGTGTGGGAGGAACCGGGGTATTTGAAGGAGAGTGAGTGGTTTCGGGGGTATGTGGTGTTTTTGCAGAATCGTTGACAGCGATGCCAACTCTATGCAAGAAAGTGTCCACGGTCCATGGACAGTGGACACCAGGATTCTTTACAGCATGAAAAGTCAAGACATCGTAGTGCTCTTCAAATTGATCAGCCTGGACCTGTTGGCCAAAGGCGAGCGCGTGCAAAAGCGTGAGTTCACTGTCATGCGTGACCTCGATGACGCCAGCCCTCTCATGCTAAGTGGCCGCTCGATTTCATTGGAGTCCCTTATCCAATCTCGCGACATCTTTGAGAGGATCCAACTTTCCACTGCCCAGGAATGGGAAGGATGGGACGATATCGAGGATGTCGAGACCGCGCCGAACATCGAAAGCTACTCCGTCCGCGCCCTTTCGGCGTCCCTCGCGTTGAGCAAAAGCGAAGTGTCGAACTCGATGAATCGATGCCGCGAAATTGGCCTTATCTACACCGACCTACTGAGCGGCAAACCCAACGTAAGAAGCGAGGCTCTGCTGGACTTCATAAAATACGCAATTCGATACGTATTCCCAGCCAAACCCGGCCCGATTGTTCGCGGCATTCCAACCGCTTTTGCCGCGCCAATAATGGCGGGCAAAGTCATGAGCGGCGGCGATTTCATCCCCGTCTGGCCCGACGCTTACGGAAAAAACAAAGGCCAGGCAGTCACACCTCTATACAAAACCGTCCCTGGCGCGGTGAAAAAGGATGAGCTTCTCTATCATTTCCTGGCCCTCGTTGACGCCATCCGCATCGGCGGGCCGCGTGAAGCCAAAGTCGCCGACGCAATGCTGAGGGAGTGGATCTTGTGACATCCAACAGAACCATGATGCTGCAAATGCTTGAGGCGGTTGCCGAGGCGCTGGGTGACGAGTTGCGCGAACAAGTGGCCTTTGTCGGCGGATGCACCACGGTTTTGCTTATCACTGACGAATACACGCTGGAGTCGATTCGCGGTACCGATGACGTGGACCTGGTGATTCATCTATCAGGCACCCTGGATTGGTATCGATTGGAAGAAAAGCTGAAACCCCGAGGTTTCAAAAATACCGGCCAGGATTCTGTCACCTGTCGCCTGCGACTGGGCGCTCTTAAGGTCGACTTCATGCCCACCGATGAACAGGTACTGGGGTTCTCCAACACGTGGTTCGTCGGTGGCCTGGAAAATGCCATCGACTACACCCTCCCCAACGGCACCGCAATCAAGGCATTCGCTGCGCCGTGGTTTCTCGCCGCAAAGCTGCAGGCCTATCATGGCCGAGGGCATGGCGATGTGCTGATGTCCAACGACATCGAGGACATCATCGCGTTGCTGGACGGCCGCGAAGAACTTATCGAAGAAGTGAAGCTGGCGCCTGTCGAACTACGGCGCTACGTCAGCGAACAATTTGCCGCATTGCTGAGCCTGTCGGCGTTCCAGGACGTCATCCAAAGCACCGCCCAGGACTCTGATCGTGAGGCCTTGATTCACCAGCGACTGCAAGCATTGATCGGACTCGGAGCATCCGCTTGATCTTGCACTTGAGCCTCAGCCAGCAAGGGACCGACCGAGCAGAAAACCGCGATGTCTGCGGTTCGGCACACAATGCGGGCGCTCATCTCTACGTGATCGCCGACGGCACTTCAAAACCGGGCAGTGGCGAACTGGCGCAAGCCCTGCGCGATCATCTGCTGGGTTGTTTTTCCAACGCTGCGCCTTCTATTGCAACGTGCCCTGACAGCGCGCTGGAACTGGCACTCGCTTCGCTTGGGCAGGTGCATTCAAACCTTTGCCCTGATTTCCCCTTTGCCTCGACGAGCTACCTGGCACTGCTGGTACTTGGTCAGACTGCCATCTCGATTCACGCAGGTGACTGTTGCCTGGGTTATCTGGACAACGATCAGCGCATGACCTGGCTGAACTCGCCCCACTGTGGACCCAACTGGCAAGGCGACTTGAGCCACACATTCATCGCCAGCAGCCCGGCCCGTAAACGACTGTTCAACTGCATGAGCTACCGACGGCCTCATGAACCAGCCATCCAATTCATTCAGGTCACTCCAGACACGACTTGGATTTTGGCAACCGACGGGTTCTGGGCCGAACTCACAGTCGAGAACCAACTCCAGGCCATCGCTGGGCGATCACTTGAGGGCTGCTCAACCGAAGACGACGCCACCTTCATGCTATTGCAGAGGTAGAAACCTCCCTCACCACCCACGCCAAAATCACTCCCCATCCCAACAACCCTAAACCTATGCCAACCCAATTGGCCATCGTCAAAACCGCATTCCCCTGCCCCTGTGGATCACGCTCCAGACAATTGATCGCACCTTGCAGCTGCAACGCCAGCGCCAGTTGCAGCGCCACGATCACTGCCCCCACCGCCAGCGCCACCAGCGGCGACAACAGCCACAACAACGTGAACGGCAAACACCCGCACACGAAGATCACCACCGCCAAACCGCGCGGCCACCAGCGATAGGGCGACTCGCCTTGCTCCAATTCCCGGGCGACGCTGAGGATCAGCGTGCAGAAGTAGCACACCGAAAACAGCGTGCGCACCCACGGCCAGACGCTGGCACCGGTGGCTCGCCGATAATGCGCCCACTGGCGGTACAACCAATAAAAGAAATACCCGCCAAGCGTCAGCAGCATCAGGCTCAGGAATTTACGCGGTGCGACGACGAAAAAAACGGGTTGGCGAACGGGCATCCAGCAAAGCGCTGAACGCGGTGTGGCGTAGGGGTTTTCAGCGATGGACATGGGCAAGGTCTCGGGAGGTTAGCCGGCAAAAAGGCTAACGCTCACGAGGCTTGTCTAGTTCACGCCCAGGTAAATCAGGACCTCTCCTACAAGCGATGATCTACCAGTCGTAGGTCAGGCTCGACACCGCCGTACGCCCTTCGCCGTAGTAGCAATCCAGGTCACTGGTGCACTGCGACACGTAGGTTTTGTTGGTGAGGTTCTGCACGTTCAGCGCCAGTTTCACGCCCTTGAGTTTCAGCGGCGAGCGGCTCAGGTCGTAGCTCAGGCTGGCGTCGTAGACGCTGTACGACGGCACACTGAAGGCGCCTTCGTAGTAGTCGCCCAGGCTTTGCCGCGCGTAGCGCACGCCCAGGCCTGCGCCGAGGCCGGCCAGCGGGGTGTCGCCGACCACGGTGTAATTGACCCACATCGACGCGGTGAGCGGCGAGATGCCGGCCGGGTGGCGACCTTGGCGGCCCTCTTCGTCCTTGGTGTACTTGATGTCGTTGCGCGCAGCCGAGGCGATGATGTCCCAGGCATCGCTGAGGACGGCCTTGGCTTCCAGCTCCACGCCCCGTGAGCGCATGGCGCCGCTCTGGGTGCTGAACGTGTCGTTGGGGTTGGTGGTGATCACATTTTCCTGGTCGAGCTGATAGACCGAGGCTTGCACAAAACTCTTCTGGCCCGGTGGCTGGTACTTCACGCCGACTTCATACTGCTTGCCGGTGGAGGGATCGAATGGCTTGCGATCCACATTGGTGCCCGTCAGCGGCAGGAACGACTCGGAGTAGCTGACAAACGGCGCCAAGCCGTTATCAAACAGGTACACCAAGCCCGCGCGGCCGGTGAAGGCTTCGTCCTTGCTGGCGAAGCGGGTGCCCTGCATCGGCTCCTTGTTGACCACACTGGCCCAGTCATAACGACCGCCGAGCACCAGCGCCCATTTGTCCCATTTGATCTGGTCCTGCACGTACAGGCCGGTCTGGCTCAGGGTGCGGTCCCAGCGGTATGGCTGGCGATAGTCGATACGCTGGCCGTAGACCGGCTTGAACAGGTCGATCACTGGCGCGGGGCGGTCGTACAGGCCGTGGAACAATGAGCCGGAGTGGTAGTAATCCAGGCCGAAAATCATCGTATGGGACAGCGCGCCGGTGTCGAATTCGGCCTGGGCGATGCTGTCCACGCCAAACACTTTGTTGTTCTGCGCCCAGTCCACTGCGTAGCGTTGCAGGTAGCGTTGGTCCTGCACGCCGGTGGCCGGGTTGGCGACGAAGGCGTAGCCGTGCAACGGCGCGGTGTAGCGGTCGTCGACCTCGGCGTAGCGCGCGTTTTGCTTGAGGGTCCAGGTGTCGTTGAGACGATGGGAAACCTCGTAGCCCAGCACGTACTGCTCGCGGTTGTACTGGTTGGAGTCTGGCTCGCCGATAAACAGGTCGCGCTTGATCTTGCCGTTGGGGTTGGCCCACAACGTGCCGGACGCCGGCAAGCCTTGGGCTTCGGGCACGCCTTTGTCTTTCTGGTACTGGGCGAACAAGGTCACGCTGGTGTCGTCGTTGGGCCGCCAGGTGAAGCTGGGGGCGATGAACTGGCGCTTGTTTTCGACGTAGTTGATCTCGTCCTGGCCGTCGTTGGCCAGGGCGGTCAGGCGATAGAGAAACTGCCCTTGCTCATCCAGCGGCCCACTGAGGTCGATGGCCGCGCTTTTGTGCTCGTAGGTGCCGGCTTCCAGCACCACCTGATGCACCGGGGTTTCGCTGGGGCGCTTGCTGACCATATTGACGATGCCGCCCGGCTGGTTCTGCCCGTACAGCACCGAGGCCGGGCCTTTGAGCACTTCGATGCGCTCCAGCGAGTAGGGCTCGATCTGCAGCGCGCCGCCCGTGCTGCCGCCGCCGTAGGGCAGGTGCAAACCATCGAGGTACAGCGGCGTCGGCGAGAAGCCGCGCGAGGTCGGTTCATCGAACAATTTGACCCGGTCGGCAAAGCCGCCCGCCGCCATGCCAGGCGTGTAGAGCAACGCCTGGGTCACGCTCTGCGCACCGCGCGCCTTGATCTCGGCGGCGGTGATCACGTTGATGGTCTGGGGGATTTCCACCAGCGCCGAGTCGGTCTTGCTCCCCGAGGCGCTGCGGGTGGCGACGATGCCATCCACCGGGCCCCAGGCGTTTTCCTGCGCTTGCTCGCCGCTGATCTGCGTCGCGCCCAATTGCAACGGGCCGCCACCGGAAATCGCCTGCAATGACCAGCCGCCCTGGGACTGCATCGCCACCAACCCGCTGCCCGCCAGCAAGCGTTCCAACCCGACGCCCACCGCGTAACGCCCTTGCAGGCCGGCGCTGCGCTTGCCCTCCGTGAGCGACGCGTCCACCGAGAGCAAAATCCCCGAGGCGCTGGCGAAGCGGTTCAACGCCTGGTCGAGGTTGCCCGCCGGGATGTTGTAGGCGCGCTGCGTTTCGGCGCTTTCGGCGGCGTGCACCAGGCTCGGCGCCAGGGGCACCGTCGCCAGCAGGCCGACAAACACGCCACGGCGCAGGGCGCGGGCCAAGGGTTGGATCTGGTGGTGCGGCATTGCAGGACTCCCCGTGAGATCGCTTCTTGATTGGCTTTCAAGAGGTATCCCGAGCGGGCCGCAGAAACCGACAAGTGCTTTGCAAAAAATTTTTTTCAGACCCGCGCCTTGATCGTCACCCAGTAACGCGTGACCGCCTGGACCTGCACCGGCAACGAGCGCTCCAGCGCGGCGAGGATGGCGTCCGTGTCGTCCAGCGGAAACACGCCGGTCAGCAACAGCCCGGCCACCGCCCGGTCGCAGCGCAGCAACCCGGGACGATAGCGGCTCAGTTGCGCGACGAACTCACCCAGCGGCTGGCGCTCGGCGATCAGGCGGTGCTCGGTCCAACTGCTGCGGTTGGCGTCCACCGCCGTCAGCGCCGAACTTTGGCTCGCGTTGAACCACAGGCTGTCGCCGGCCTTCATCTGCACCGCCGCGCCGTGCAGCGGGGTCACGCGCAGGCGGCCTTCGTACAGGTCGACGCGGCTGCCGTCGGCCAATTCGCGCACGGCAAAACGGGTGCCCAGCGCCTGCACATCACCGGCCGGGGTTTCGACGATCAACGGGCGTGATGGATCGTGGCCGCTGGTCAGCAAGACCTCGCCGCGGATCAGGCGGATGCGCCGCTCGCTGGCGCTGAAACGCAGGTCCACCGCGCTGTCGCTGTTGAGGTCCAGGCGCGTGCCGTCGCTGAGGGTGACGTGGCGGATTTCGCCGGTGGCAGTGCGATGCTCGGCGAACGCCGCTTGCCAGGGTTCGCTGCGCTGCACCAGGTAGCCGCTGCCACCGGCCACCAGCAGCAGGCCGAGCAGCTTGAGGGCGGCGCGGCGCTGCGTGTCCGGGGTGTCGCGCAACACCGCACGGGCGCTGTCGGCGGGCACGCCGCCGAGGGTTTGTTGCAGGTGCTGCAAGCGTTGCCAGGCGCGGCGGTGTTCCGGGTCGGCGGCTTGCCACTGGGCAAAGGCCTGGCGTTGCTCAACCCGCAGGTCGCCGCCCCATTGCAGCATCAGCCATTCGCTGGCTTGCTCGACCACGGCCGGGGCGATGGGCGCGTCGTGTCTCATTCGGCGTAGGCCACTTGGTAGCAGGCGACGATGGCGCGGGTCATGTACTTCTGCACCGAGCTGAGGCTGACGCCCAGGCGCTCGGCGATCTGCGCGTAGCTCAGGCCTTCGAATTGCGACAGCAGGAAGGCACGGCGCACGTTGTCGGGCATGCGGTCGAGCATGGCGTCGATCTGCATCAGGGTTTCGAGGATCAGCGCGCGGGTTTCCAGGGACGGCGACTCCGGTTCTGGCAGGTGCGCGATGCTGTCCAGGTAGGCGCGCTCGATGCGCAGGCGCCGCCATTGGTCGATCACCAGGTTGCGGGCGATCTGCACCAGGTAGCTGCGGCTTTCCTTGTCACCGGGAAAACGCCCCGACACCAGCAGGCGCAGGAAGGTGTCCTGGGCCACATCGGCGGCGTGCTCACGGTCGCCCAGGCGCTGGCGCAGCCAGCCTTGCAGCCAGCCGTGATGGTCGCGGTACAGGAGGTGAAGCTGTTGCTGGCCGTCAGTCGCGCTGTCCATGAAAAAGCTCAGATACACTATTGAGAGCAATTATCATTACAGCTTATTTCGCGACTGACAAAAACTCTTTGTACTTAACCCCCGGCGGTGTGCAGCGGATACACCGATTCCCAGCCGCCGCCCAACGCTTTGTAAAGGCCAACCATGGCCAGGGACACGCCGGTGGAGCTTTCCACCCACTGCTCTTGCGTGGCCAGCAGCGCGCCTTGCACGGTGAGGACGTTGACGAAGTCCACCACGCCTTCGACGTACTGGTGTTGCGCCGTGACCAGGGCGATCTGGTTCTGGCGCACCGCTTCGGCGAGGCTGTCGCGGCGCAGTTGGCTGGCGTTGTAGCGGGTGAGTTGGTCGTCGATCTCATGCCAGGCGCGCAGCACGGTCTGCTGGTACGCCAGCGCCGCTTCCTGTTGCTGGGCTTCGCGCAGGTTGAGCATGCCTTCGAGGCGCCCGCCATTGAACAACGGCAGGCTGAACTGCGGGCCAAAGGCCAGGGCGCGGGAGCCCCACGAGCCGAAATCCGCCAATTGCAGGGCCTGGGAACCCAGGCTGCCGGACAAGGTGATGCGCGGGTAGAAATCGCCCTTGGCCACGCCGATAGTCGCCGTGGCTGCGTGCAAGCGCGCTTCGGCCTGACGGATATCCGGGCGCCGTTCGGCCAGCTCCGACGGCAGGCCAATGGCGACCTGGCGCTGGGTTTGCGGCACGGCGGCGTCCTTGGACAGTTGCGCGTGCAGCGCCTGCGGCGGCTCGCCCATCAGCAGGCTCAGGGCGTTGATCAACTGATCCTGGCGCTGCTGCAAATCCGGCAGGCGCGCTTCGATGGTGGCGACTTGGGCGGCGGCTTCGGCCACGTCCAGGTCGGTCGCCACGCCGTCCGCCAAACGCAGTTGCGAGAGCTTGAGGCTGTGGCGCGCCACGTCGAGGTTTTGCTCGGTGACCGCGCGGGTGTTTTGTACGCCGCGCAGTTGGATGTAGTCCTGGGCGGTTTCGGCGAGTACCGCGAGCAGCACCGCGCGACGGTCGTTTTCGGCGACTTGCAGGGTGGCGTCGGCGGCTTCGGTTTCGCGTTTGACGCGGCCCCACAAATCCAGCTCCCAGGACGCCGAGAACCCCGCATCCCATTGGTTGAACGCCGCGCGACCGTTCTCGCCGGACGGGTCGCTCAAGCCTTTGCCGCTGTTGCGTTTGCGCTGGTAAGCGCCGCTGGCGTCGACGTTGGGATAGCGCTCGGCGGTGGTCACCTGGCGCACCGCGCGGCTTTGTTGCAGGCGGCTGCTGGCGAGTTTCAGGTCGAGGTTGTCGGTGAGCGCGCGGCGGGTCAGGGCCGACAGTTGCGCGTCGTGGAACACGTCCCACCAACGCTCCTGCAACGGATCGCTGACGGCGCGGCTGGCGGCTTGACGGCCTTGGGGTTGGTGCCATTGCGTCACTGCCGCGCTTTGCGGTGTGTGGAAATCCGGGCCGACGGTGCAGGCGCTCAGGCTGATAAGGCTCAAGGTGAGCCAGGCGACTCGTTTCATTGCTGGGCCACCTCACGCTGCTGCGCCACTGGTTGCGTATCGACGCTGGCTTCCACCGACATGCCGACGCGCAGGCGTTCGGTCAGCGCCTGGCCCGGCTCCAGCACGATCTTCACCGGAATGCGTTGCACCACCTTGGTGAAGTTGCCGGTGGCGTTGTCCGGCTTGACCGCCGCGAACGTCACCCCGGTCGCCGGCGCGAGGCTTTGCAGATGGCCGTTGAGCAGCTCGCCGTCGAGGCTATCGACACGCACCTGCACGGCTTGGCCGGCGTGCATATGGGAGAGCTGGGTTTCCTGGAAGTTGGCCACCACGTAGGCCTCGGCCAACGGCACTACGGCGAGGATCTTGCTGCCCGGCGTCACATAGGCGCCGACGCGCACCGCACGCTCGCCGACCATGCCGTCCACCGGCGCGACGATGCGCGTGTACGACAGTTGATAGCTGGCCATTTCCAGCGCGGCCTGGGCGCGTTTGAGCCCGCCTTCGGCGGCGTCGCGCTGGGCGCTGAGGATTTCCACTTGCTTGCGTTCGGCCGCGAGCACCGCCGTGGCGTTGGCCAGGCGCGCAGTGGCCTGGTCGATGCGGGTCTTGGCCTGCTGGGCGTTCTGCACGGTGCCCGCGCCGACACCGGCGAGGTGGTTGTAGCGATTCAGTTCGTGTTCGGCGAAGGCCATTTCGGCGCGGTCGGCGGCGACGGTGGCCTGGGCCTGGGCGATTACCGAGCTCTGGCGCTCCAGCGTGGCAGTAGCGTTTTTCAGTTGGGCGCGGGCGACCAGGGTGTCGGCGTCGGCGGCTTGGGCGGCGGCGCGAAAGTCGCGGTCGTCGATCAGCGCCAGCAGTTGCCCGGCCTTGACGCGCTGGTTGTCTTCCACCAGTACTTCCTTGATAAAACCGGCCACACGCGGCGCTACCAGGGTGAAGTCGGCGGCGACGAAGGCGTCGTTGGTGGTCTGGCGTTTACTGCCGAGCACACCCGGAGCGACCAGATAAACCAGCACGCCGACGGCAAATACGGCGATAACGGTGACGGCGATTTTGTCTTTGCGTTTCATGAACAGTCCTTTAATCAAGTCGGTGCGCGGGGCGGAAAGATCCGCGTGGGCATCCAGAAAATCAGCAGGATCAACGCCACCGCGACCGCGGCCATGACGTAATACAGATCCGAAGAAGTCAGCACCACGGCCTGCTCGTGCAGGCGGTGCGCCAGGCCCGGCGCGTCGCCGTCGGCCAGGGGCGAGTTGCCCAGGCGGTCCACCAACATGGTCGAGTGGAAGTGCAGGCGCTGGGTGGTCAGCGTGTCGATCACGCCGGTGGCGATCACGGCGGCGAGGCCTTTGACGGTGTTGAACCACGCCGAGGCGAACGGCCCGTCCATGGGTTGGATGCTGCCGGTGGAGAGCATCAGCAACGGCAGCACGGCCATCGGTTGCCCGAAGATTTGCAGCAGGTAGAGGCCGTAGAAATCGTCGCGAATCCACTCAGACGTGAGATGGGCGCTGCCCACGCAGCACAGCACCAACATGCCCAGGCCGATGCCCAGCACCCAGCGGCAATCGACCCAGCGCAGGTTGCACAGCGCCGCCACCAGCGGCAGCGCGATCAATTGCGGCAGGGCCATCAGCAACATCACCGGCGCGGTTTGCAGCGGGCGATAGCCTTGCACCTGGGCAAGAAAACTCGACGGGATGATGATGACCGAGGTCAGCACCATCAACACCCCGGCCAGCACGATCAGGGCAAACGCCAGGTTGCGCAGGCCGAGCATTTGCAGCTTGAAGAACGGCATCGGGTGCGACCATTCATTCATCATGAACAACACCAGCAACAGCGTGCCGCCGCTCAACAGGAAGGTAATCAGGCCCGACTCGAACCAGTCCAGGCGATTGCCTTGGAGGATGCCGATCACCAGCATGCAGATCGCCGGGAACCCCAACAGCAGGCCGCGCCAGTTGAACTGCTTGAAGCGCTCCAGGCGCAGGGGGTCTTGCGGCAGGCCGTAGGCCACGGCGGCCATCGCCAACAGACACGGCGCGACGATCTGCCAGAACGCCCATTGCCAGCCGACGTATTCGGTCCACAGCGCCGCCAACGGCGTGCCGAGGCTCGGGCCGAAGGTGGCGGTGAGCGCGTAGCCGGCCAGGCCGTACAGCTTGACGCTGGCCGGCAGGAACCGCAGCGCCACGGTCATCAGCATCGGCGGCAACGCGCCACCGGCCAGGCCTTGCACGGTGCGCAGCAGCAACAGGCTTTCGTAGTTCGGCGCGAACGGACACAGGATGCCCAGCACGGTGAACAGGCCGATCGCACACAGGGTGAAACGGCGCAGGGAAAACGTCACCGAACACCAGGGTGCAAACGCCATGGCCGCGACGGAGGTGGCGGTGTAGGCGGCGACCAGCCAGGTGCCTTCGTCAAAACCGATGTACAGCGCGCCACGGATGTCGGCAAGGGCGACCTTGGTGACCATCTCGTTGAGGCCGGACACCAGCACCGCCAGCAACACGCCGACCAGGCCGATGATGATGCGCGGGCCGAATACGGGCGGGGTGATGGCGACGGGTTTGGCTGCGGCCTGGAGTGCGGGGGCAGCGAGGGAAGTCATGGACGGGTAACTCGGAATGGGAAATACCCGAGCAGTTTAATCAGGCTAACCCATGACAAAAAGTTACATGTCGGCAGCTTATAAGTGCGCCAAACGCAAACCTCAACCCCAGATACAAAATCCTGTGGGAGCGGGCTTGTGTGGGAGCGGGCTTGCTCGCGAAAGCGGAGTGTCAGTCAGCACATGTATGACTGATCCACCGCCTTCGCGAGCAAGCCCGCTCCCACATTTAGGTGGGTTGGGCTTCTAGCCAGGTGGCGTGGCAACTTTCGCGCATGGTCTCGCGCAGCCACTTATGTGCCGGGTCTTTGTCGAAGCGCGGGTGCCAGGATTGCGCCAACACCAGCGTCGGCAGGGAGATCGGCAAGGCAAATGCGCGCAGCGGCAACTTGAGGCGGTTGGCGCTGTAGAGCGCTTCCTTGGGCACCGGCAGGATCAGGTCGGAGTCGGGCAGCATGAACATCGCACCGTGGAACCCCGGCGCGATCATCGCCACGCGGCGCTCCAGGCCTTGGGCGTTCAGCGCGGTATCAATCGGCCCACGGGCAATGCCGCGCCGCGAGATGCTGATGTGGGAGTAACTGGCAAAACGCGCGGCGGTGATGTCTTCGTCGAACAGCGGGTGGTCTTCCCGCGCCAGGCCGACAAAGGTCGTGGAAAACAGGTTCTGCACCTTCACCTCGGGGCTCGCGGGCTGGGTGTTGCTCACCCGCAGGTCCAGGCGCCCTTCGCGCAGCGCTTCGTCGTCGGTGTCGCCTTCGGGCACGAAGCACAGCTCGCACAGCGGTGCCATGCGTTCCATGGTGTCGAACAGGCGGCCGCCGTACACGCCGATAAAAAAGTCATTGGCACGCACGCTGAAACGACGGCGCAAGGTGCGCAGGTCCACCTGGTCCGCCGAACGAAACACCAGCGCCGCCTGCTCCACCACGTTGCGCACCTGGGCTTGCAGCTGCAACGCCTTGGGCGTCGGCACCAGGCCGCGACCGGCGCGCACCAGGATCGGGTCGCCCACCGCTTCGCGAATGCGCGTGAGGGTGCGGCTCATGGCCGCCGGGCTGAGGTTCATGCGGCGCGCGGCGCCGACGACGCTGCCCTCGTCGAGCAAGGCGTCGAGGGCGACCAGCAGGTTCATGTCCGGTAATTGCATGCCAAGCACTCGTGATCTGTAGGGAGTGAACTCGGCGCAATCGTAACAGGTGATTAGCGCTGCATGCCCCAACGCTTCACGGTCAGGCGCTCGAAGGTGTCAAACACCAGGTTCTCCACCAGCAGGCCGATCAGGATCACCACGGCCAGCCCGGCAAACACCTTGTCGGTGTACAGCTCATTGCGGTTCTGGAAAATGTACCAACCCAGCCCACCCTTGCCGCTCGTTGCACCAAACACCAACTCGGCGGCGATCAGCGTGCGCCAGGCAAACGCCCAGCCAATCTTCAGGCCGGCGAGGATCGACGGCAGCGCGGCCGGGATCAGGATGAACAGCACAAAGCGCATGCCCTTGAGGCCGTAATTGCGACCGGCCATGCGCAGGGTTTCGGACACGCCGAGAAACCCCGAATAGGTGTTCAGCGCCAGCGCCCACAACACCGAATGCACCAGCACGAAGATCAGGCTGTTCTGCCCCAGGCCAAACCACAGCAGGGCCAGCGGCAGCAGTGCGATTGCCGGCAGTGGGTTGAGCATCGACGTGAGGGTGCTGAGCAGGTCGCGGCCCACTTGGGTCGAGACCGCCAGGGTGGTCAGGGCAAACGCCAGCACGATGCCGATCAGGTAGCCCTTGAGCAGCACCACCAGCGAGATGCTCACCTTGCTCAGCAACTCGCCGCTGAGCAGGCCGTCGTAGAGCGCAGCAGAGGTTTGCAAGAAACTCGGCAGCAGCAGGTCGTTGTTCTGGTAGCGCGCGACGGCTTCCCAGAGGATCGCCAGCACGATCAGGATCAAGCCCTTGCGCAGCCAGCCTTGTTGCCACAGGCGTTGGCGCAGGGGCAGCTCGCGTTCCACGGGGACGCTGAGCAGGGGTTCCAAGGTGATTTCATATTCCTGGCGCATAGGTTTCCCCTTCAATACGCGATGCGGATATCGGCAAAACCCAGCTCAGGTTCCACGTCGTTGGCTTCATCGAACAGCAAGCGATGAATCCGCCGCGCCGAGTGCTGGAATTCCACACCGCCAAGGCTGTGCAGGTCGTATTGATGGCTGTGGATTTCTGCGCGCACACGCCCCGGATGGGGCGACAGCAACAGGATGCGATTGCCCACCACCAGCGCTTCTTCGATGGAGTGGGTGACGAACAGCAGGGTGAAGCGCACTTCTTCCCAGAGCAGCAGCAACTCTTCCTGCATCTTGCGTCGGGTCAGGGCGTCGAGGGCGGCGAAGGGCTCGTCCATCAGCAGGATTTTCGGCTGCATGGCCAGCGCGCGGGCAATCGCCACGCGGGCTTTCATGCCGCCGGAAAGGGTGTGCGGATAAGCATCGGCAAAGGCGCTGAGGCCGACTTTATCAAGGTAGTGCAGCGCGCGTTCTTCGGCTTCGCGACGTTTCAAGGTTTTGGACGCCAGCAGCGGGAACATCACGTTCTGCTTGACGGTTTTCCACGGCGGCAACTGGTCGAA
Organism: Pseudomonas sp. 18.1.10; assembly: GCF_024655625.1. NCBI lineage: Bacteria > Pseudomonadati > Pseudomonadota > Gammaproteobacteria > Pseudomonadales > Pseudomonadaceae > Pseudomonas > Pseudomonas sp. 18.1.10. Next base: position 15,568 of record NZ_JANLGL010000008.1, on the reverse strand, counting down.
TTCCTGGAATACGACGATGCGGTCCGGGCCCGGTTGCTCGACCTTTTGCCCGAGCAGGCGGATCTCGCCTTCGCAGGGTTTGATAAACCCGGCGATGGCCTTGAGCAAGGTGGATTTGCCGCAACCCGAGGGGCCGAGCAGCACGTAGCGGTCGGCCGGGTCGATCTCGAAACTGACCTGGTGGGTGGCCCGCACCACGCGCTCGGGGGTGCGGTATTCCAGGCTGACGTTATCCACCGCCAGCAACGGGGCGGCGGTGTGCAGGTTGCTGGCCGCGTGGCCTTGCAAGGGCGCGTTCATCTCAACTTCCTTGCAGCGGCTTGGCGTCCTGGAAGAAGTAGTCCTTCCACGATTCAGGCTTGTGCTTGATGGCGCCGACGCGGTAGAGGAATTCCGCCAGCGGGTAGGTGTTTTTCGGCGTGATGCTGAATTCGAACTGCGGGTTGTCGATGATTTTCAGCAGCTCGGCGCGGTCGATCTTGGCCTTGGTCACGCGGATGTAGGTGTCGGCGGCGGCGCCTTTGTCGTTCTGCGCGAACTGCGCGGCTTCGGTGAGGGCGTCGATGAAGGCCTTGTAGGTTTTCGGGTTGTCGTTGCGGAATTTCTCGGTGGCGAACAGCACGGTCGGCGAGTTCGGGCCGAACAGGTCGTAGGTGTTCAGCACCACATGCACGTTCGGGTTGGCCAGCGCCTGGTCCTGGAACGGCGGGTTGGAGAAGTGCCCGGTCAACTCGGTGCCGCCGGCGATCAATGCCGCCGTGGCGTCGGGGTGTGGGACGGCGACGGTGTACTTGTCGAGGCGGTTGAATTCCTTGTCGCCCCACTGCTTGGCGGCGGCGTATTGCAGGAAGCGCGACTGTACGGAAACGCCTACCGCCGGCACCGCGATGCGGTCTTTTTCGGTGAAGTCGGCGATGGTCTTGACCTTGGGATTGTTGCTCACCAGGTAGTAGGGGAAGTTGCCCAAGGACGCGACCGCCTTGACGTTCTGCTTGCCGTGGGTGCGGTCCCAGATGGTCAGCAGCGGGCCGGTGCCGGCGCCGGCAATGTCGATGGAGCCGGACAGCAACGCGTCGTTGACCGCTGCGCCACCGGACAGCTGGGTCCAGTCGACCTTGATGTCGATGCCTTCCTGCTTGCCGTATTTCTCGATGAGGTGCTGGTCGCGCACCACGTTCAGCAACAGGTAGACGATGCCGAACTGCTCGGCGATGCGGATCTCGCCTTCGGCCTGCGCGGCCGCCGGTGCAACAAGGCTGCCGGCCAACAGGCTGACACCCAGGCCGACGGTCGCGGCCAGCCGTGCGAATGGAATGCTCTTGGACATGGTCATGCTCCGAATCAGAAAGGCGCGTCGCCCTGGATGGTGGTGCGAAAGAGTTTGCGGCGCAGGTGGCTGGGGCAACCGGCGGCCAGGTGGATCAGTGAACGGTTGTCCCAGAACACCAGGTCGTGGGGCTGCCACGAGTGGCGGTAGATGTTGTGCGGCAACACGCTGTGGGCGTAGAGCTGGGCCAGCAGGTCGCGGCTTTCGTCTTCCGGCAGGCCGACAATGCGGGTGGTGAAGCCTTCGCTGACGAACAGTGCCTGGCGGCCGTTTTCCGGATGGGTGCGCACGATGGGGTGCACCACTTCGGCGACCTGGGCCAGTTGCTCGGGGGTCAGCGTGGGGCGCCAGTTGCCTTCGAATTTGGTCTCGCTGTAACGCGCCGTATAGGAATGCGCGGCGCTGCGACCTTCGACGGCCTGGCGCAGGTGCTCGGGGAGTTGGTCCCAGGCTTTGTGCATGTCGGCGAACAGGGTGTCGCCGCCTTCGGACGGCAACTCCTGGGCGTGCAGCATCGAGCCCAGGCTGGGCAGTTCTTTATAGGACAGGTCCGAATGCCAGAACTTGCCCGCGTCCCCCAGGCCGATGGATTGACCGTTTTCGATGATGTTGGAGACGATCAGGATTTCCGGGTGGTTGGCCAGCAGGAACTGCTTGAGTACGTGGATCTGCAACACACCGAAACGGCGGCTGAAGGCGATCTGTTGCTCGGGGGTGATGCGTTGGTCGCGGAACACCACCACATGGTGATCCAGGTGCGCGCGGTGGATGCGCGCGAAATCCTCGTCGTTGACCGGTCGAGACAAGTCCAGGCCGATGATCTCGGCGCCGACACTGCCGGGCAGCGGGCGAATCTCAAAGCGTTGGGCGGTGGAGGTCGCTGTTGGAGCAGTAGAGGTGGCAGACATGAGGTCACTCCCGGTCAGACAGGGAACTGACTTTATAGATATAAGAACTCCATTTTAAATACCGTTAGCGAATATACATATACGGGAATGCACCGAAGCAACCCGTGCCGTACGGCGGTTAAGGAATAAACAAGGGCGACGAAGCGTTCAGTTCATAGCAATATGACGCAGCCGTGTAAGACGCTGCAAAAGCATGCTGTGGGCGCCTGAAGCCCAATGTTTAGCCGCTTACAAGCCGCAAATCTTGCCCGTTTGACAAGCCGTAGGGCAGCCTCTAGTGTTCTTTGGATCCAATTGACGCCACCCATTCTAATAAGGAGGACTGTGTAGTCGTGACGCAGAAGCCGAACCCCTTGAGCAGCATCAGAATCAGCGGGCCCATTCCCGCCCACCTTGCACGCTCCGTGATCGAAGAGACCTTGCGCAATGCGATCCTCGATGGTCGATTGCCCTGTGGCACTGCCATGCGCCAGCAAGAGCTGGCCAGCCTGTTCGGGGTCAGCCGCATGCCCGTGCGCGAGGCCTTGCGTCAGCTCGAGGCGCAATCGTTGCTGCACGTGGTGACCCATAAAGGCGCCGTCGTTGCCCCCTTGATCGAAGACAATTCGGCGGAGACCTACGCCCTGCGCATGCTGCTGGAATCCGAGGCGCTGCGCCTGTCGATTCCGTTGCTCACCGAAGCCGACATCGCCGAGGCAGATGCCTGCATCAGTGCCCTTGAGCGAGAAAAGGACTATTCCGAGATGGGCCGCCTCAACCGCCTGTTCCACATGGCGCTGTATGGCAAGGCTCCCAACCAGCGGTTGCTGACCCTGGTTGAGCACGGTTTGAACGAGGAAGAACGCTTCCTGCGTTTCAACCTTGAAGCCATGGGCCTGGGCGAGACGTCACAGGAAGATCACCGTGAATTGCTGAGCCTGGTGACGCAGAAGAAAATCGATGAAAGCGTGCTGACGCTGCGCAATCACCTGACGCGCGACATGGAGGTAATCACCACCTACCTGAACAGTCTGGATGCTGCCGACAGGAAAGATGCACGCTAGTGCACGTCGGGCATTGCGGGGTAACCGTCCAATCCAGGAAACCCCGCGCGATTATAAAACCCCTCGATTAAATAAACCTGCACACATCAGGGAAACTTCTCACTTACAACTCTACAAGTTACGCACACAGTAACTTTTCGAAAAAACATCTAATACATTCATAAGCTGATCCAAACGTTTAATCAGCTTATTATCTTTTCAATAAATCCAATACTTAAACCGACTGCGCAAGCCCGTGCATTTGCCGGCGCTGCGTGCATTCTGTTCAAGCATTATCGATCCCACTTCATCTGTAAAAGCCATCACGGCTGTCAGAGCAGTCGCCGCAACTCATAGGCATCAACCATGTATCAACTTTTGTTAGAACAAAAAAAACTACTGATGTGCACTCATCCGTTATTTACCGAAATCAATTCACTGGGCAAGTTACAAGTGTTTATGCAAAGCCATGTGTTTGCCGTCTGGGACTTCATGACCCTCACCAAACGCCTGCAACAAGACCTGACATGCACACAGCTGCCCTGGCTCCCGCCGACCAACGCCGAGGCCGCACGGCTAATCAATGAAATCGTGCTCAGCGAAGAGTCGGACGCGCACCTGGAGCGCGGTCATTACAGTCATTTCGAGCTGTACCGGGACGCCATGGCAGAAGTAGGCGCCAGCACCGTCGCAATCGATAGCTTCGTCGCACTGCAACGCCAAGGTGTGACAGCCACTGCTGCGCTGCAACAAGTCGACGTCCTGCCGGGCGTGGTGCGCTTTGTCGCCAAGACCCTGGATATCGCGCTGCACGCGCCGACGCACTGCGTGGCAGCGGCCTTCCTGCATGGTCGTGAGAGTGTTATTCCAGCCATGTTCAAGCGCTTGCTCGAGGGCTGTGAAATCATCCAGCGCCGCGCCCCCACCCTGAGCCACTACCTCAATCGCCATATCGAACTGGACAGCCAGGACCACGGGCCAGGCGCCCAACGATTGCTGCAAAACCTCACCGGCACAGACCCCGAGCGCCAACAGCAAACCGCCGACACCGCCCTCGCGGCCGTGGACAGTCGCATCGCGCTTTGGGACGACGTGCGCGCCTCTTTGCAGGAGGTGCGCCCATGAATGCCAGTGACTACCACGGCGTGGCCGAAGACTGGGAGCGCCGCGCCACCGTGCGCACACGGCCGCGCCGCTTGCTGGAAGACGACGACAAGTTGATCTACCCCCTGTCGCGCCAACCGCTGGCGCTCAGCGCGACGTTTCTCGAACAGTGCCCGCAATGGCGCGACTATGTGTTGTTGCAGAGCTTCTACAAATTCATCAACGACGTGGTGATCTTCGAGACCGAGATCGTCGACAAGACCGCGCGCAGCATTGCCAAGAACCGCTTCTCCCTGCCCTTCCCTGCCACCGTTCGTTACGCCGCGATGACGGTGGTGGTGGATGAGGACTATCACGCCCTGGTCGCGCTGGACTTCCTGCAACAGACCGTGGGCATGACTGGCATCCCGCCGCTCGACCTGCCGCATCAGATCGAACTGAGCCGCGCCCTGCCGCTCGCGCTGGCACAGGCACCAGTGCACCTGCGCGACGCCGTGGAGCTGATCGGCGTGGCCATTGCGGAAAATACCGTCACCCACGATGTGGCGGCGTTCGCCAAGGACCCCAGTGTCAAGGCATCCGTGCGCGGGTTGATGGCGGATCACCTGTGTGACGAAGGCCGCCACGCGCAGTTCTGGACACGCCTGGTGCAGCACTACTGGCAAGCGGCAAGCCCGGATGACCGCGACGCCATCGCCCATGTCCTGCCCACGTTCCTGGCGCACTACCTGACCAATGACCTGCAAAAGGACTTTGACCTGCAATTGATCGAACACCTGGACGTCGACACGGCTGTGCGTCATGCATTGAGAGATGAAATCGAGGCGCTGGTGTTCCCTATCACGCGCCAGCACCCGCTGGTCGGCAACATCATGGGCTTCCTGAACCGCAGCGGGTTGCTCCAGACACCCAGCGTGGCACAGGCGCTGGGGGATTTGCTGCCCGTCACCGGGAGTGGGTCATGAGGCGCCTGCACATTGGCTGGGTCGGTACCAGCAAAGCCCTGCAGGCCGTGCGGCAGTGGGTCGAGCAATACGGTCATGGGGCTGCGCATGAGTTGGCCGATCTGCTTATCGAAGATGCCAGCCTGCCGCTACCGGCCCACCTGGCCCAAGTCCCCAGGCTCAGCCTGCGCCTCGGGGTTGGCCCGCTGACCGAACACGGCTTGCCCGCCTTGCAACTGCGCGCTTATGACCACCAACAACGGCTGCTGGCCACCCTTGAGGCTCCTGAGGAACCGAGCGGCAACGGCCAGCGCTTGCGTCAGCAGGCGACTGACAGACTGGCGCAATGGGTGGCCCTGCACGTCAGCGGCTTCGCCCGCGACCCAGGCTATCTACCCAATAAGGCCCATCCCAACACATGGCCTGAACAGGGCTTGCTGGGCCTGGACGCCGTGGCGTTCCTGCATCGGTTCAATCGCACGGCAGACCCGCAACTGCTGCAAGCCGCCCAAGTGCCCATGATCGAACGCTTGCAGGCCAGCCTTCAAACCTTCGCCGAGCGGCCGGCGTTGAACATCGCGGGCGAGGTGCTGACTTATCGGCAATTGCACACTCGAGCATTGGCGATCCAGCAACAGCTGCGACCGCTGCTGGGCAATCTTGCGGCACCCGTCGTGGTGGGTGTGTGCCTGGAGAAGTCCGCCGCGCTGTACGCCAGCCTGCTTGCCCTGCTGGGCTGCGGCGCGGTGTACCTGCCGTTGGCGCCGGAGCATCCACCACAACGCCAGCAGGCCCAGCTGGAAAGCGCCGGGGCGCGCGTGTTGCTCGACAATGGTCGGCACCCGTTGCGCGAGCATTTTGTGGCGTTGGATGTCAGTACCCTCGATCAACCGGCCACCACGCCAGTGTTGCTGCAACATCGACCCAGCCTGGAGGCACCGTGCATGGTGCTGTTCACCTCAGGCACCACCGGCCGGCCCAAAGGCATCACGCTCAGCCAAGGCAACCTCGCGCATTTCACCGCGTGGTTCGCCCGCCACATGGCGCTGAGCGAGGACAGTCGCGTGCTGCAATTTGCCTCGCTGGGGTTCGATGCTTCGCTGATGGATATTTTCCCCAGCCTGATCGCCGGCGCGCAGTTGATCGTGCCCAGCGAGGCGCAGCGGCGCGACCCGCAGCAATTGGTCGAACTGATCCGCCAGCAGCGCGTCACCCATGGGTTTCTGCCGCCGGCGCTGCTCAGTATCCTGCCGCCGGGCCCGCCCTTGGGCCTGCAGCATTTGCTGACGGGCGGCGAAGTCTGCGAGCCCCATGTCATCGAGCGGCTGGCGGGCCAGTGCCAGCTGCACAACCTCTACGGCCCCACCGAAGCCACCGTGCTGGTCACCCATCGCCGCCTGCAACCGGGCGACAGCAATTGCAGCCTGGGCTATCCCATCGCCAACAGCCAGGTGCTGATTCTCGACGACGACCTGCAACCGGTGGACGAACAGGTGATGGGGGAGCTGTATATCGTCGGCCCAGGGGTGAGCCTGGGGTATGTGGACACCGTGCAATCGCAGGACAACCCGTTCGTGACCTTGTCACTGCCCGACGGCCAGACCTTGCAGGCGTATCGCAGTGGGGACATGGCGCAGTGGACAGGCGACGGTATCGTGTTGGGTGGCCGCCGCGACGGGCAGGTGAAGATTCGCGGATTTCGGGTTGAGCCGCAGGAAGTGGAGCAGTGCCTGCGCGACAGCCGGTTGTACTGCCAGGTGGCCGTGGTGGTGGGGCCCGAGCACAGAATCCATGCCGTGGTCGCCCAGCCGCAACCCGGCGCCACGCTGACTGCGCTCAAGCTGTATGCACGGCAGCGGCTGCCGGACTACATGCAGCCTGGCGTGTGGGCCGAGTTGCCGAGCCTGCCCTACACAAGCAGCGGCAAGGTCGATCGTCAGGCGCTGCTGGATTTGTCGGCTCGACCGACATCGAGTGCCAGCGACCAGCCGGCGCAAACACCGCTTCAAGCGCAGTTGGCAGACCTGTGGAGCGAGTTGCTGCAAGTGCCCGTGACCGAATTGTCTATCGACGACAGTTTCTTCAACCTCGGCGGGCACTCCATCCTGCTCTCGACGCTGTTGCTGCGGATCCGCGAGCGGTTTGGCCGCAGCCTTGCGTTGAACCGGTTCTTCGAAGCCCCGACGATTCGTACCCTCGCGTCACTGATGGCAGACAGCGTGCCCTCTACCGCGCCGTGCTCCCAGGCGATTCGCGATGCCGAGCGAGCGCTGCCGGTGCAGATACTGGCCGCGGACCGCGCGGGCGACCCGGGTAAGATCATCGTGACGGGCGCCAATAGTTTTATCGGTGTGCATATCGTCGAGGCGTTGCTGGCCGGTGGCGCCACGCAGGTCGCGTGCCTGGTGCGCGAATCACCCGGCCATTCGTCGCAGGAGCGCTTTGCCCAGGCATTGTGCGAGTTCCACCTGGAACACCTGGATCTGAGCAGGGTGCAGGTGTACGCCGCCGATATCAGCCAGCCCCGCTTGGGCCTGACCGACGATGTGTATGAGCACCTCGCGGAGGACTTCGGCGTGCTGGTGCACAACGCGGCGCGGGTCAACCATGTGCTGGACTATGCCACGCTGGCCAGGGACAACGTCGATCCGGTGCTGGAATGCCTGCGCCTGTGTGAAACCCGCTGCAAGAAGGTCTTCACCTTTATCTCGACGCTGTCGGCATGCAGCAGCATCGACGCCGAAGGGCACGTCCTTGAAGCACCTGCCGCAAGCAGCCTGCCGCTCTACATCAAGAACGGTTACAACCTGTCCAAATGGGTCGCTGAGCGGCTGGTCGGGCGCGCGGTGGAACAAGGCGCCTGGGTGAATATCGTGCGTCCGGGCAATATCAGCTTCAACAGCCGCAGCGGGGTCTGCCAGCCGCAGAAGAACCGCCTGATGCTGATGCTCAAGGGCTCGTTGCAATTGGGTTTGGTGCCAAACCTGGAGCTGAACCACGACCTGATGCCAGTGGATTTTTTCGCACATTTTATCGCGTTCCATGCCGGCCAGTTTGAAACCGGGCGAAACGTATTCAACCTGCACAACCCGCAGCCTTTGAGTTGGAGCGACTACCTCGATGCGTTCAGCCGGGCGGGCTACCGCTTCGAGCGAGTCAGCGTGGCCCGCTGGCAGCGCGCGCTGCAAACGGTAGGCCGCGACAACGCGTTGTTTGGCGTGCTGGGCTTTTACCTGGAAGGCCTGGGTGAAGACATCGGCGATACCGCCATGATCCATCACGACAACGCACGCCGGGGCGTGGGAAAAATGCACATGCACTACCCCGAAAAAAGTCCGGCGTTGTTACGCCAAGGCTGCGATTACCTACAGGCCATCGGCTTTATCTGAACCGCGTCAGGACATTTCCATGAAACCGCTGCAACCCGATACATTGATCCGCAACCCCGTCGCCGCGCCCGTGGTGGCTTCGGTGCTGGTCGCCTGCGACGCTGCTCGACTCTGGGACCTGGTCGGGCAGTTCGCCGGCTTTGCCGCATTCATTCCGGCCCTGTCGCATATCGAGATGACAGGCGATGGCGTAGGCGCGTTGCGTACGAAGTTTTTCCGCGATGGCCATTGCGTCGTCGAACAACTCAACAGCCGGGACGAGAGCGCCATGTGCATGACCTGGACGACCCTCTACAACACCTTGGGAATCGCCAGGCTATGGGCGTCGATGCAGGTGCAAGCCCAGGGCGGGAAATACGCCAGGGCCACCTGGACCATTGTTGCCGAGCCGGTAGAAGCGGCACAGGCGGGGTTTGAACAGTTCATGCAGGCGTTTGCCGACAGTGCCCTGGACAACGTGCAGCGGATGCTCGACTGAGCGGCAGGAGCGAGAGCACTCGCTCCTGCACACGTCGTCAGATCTTGAAGCTGTCGACCAGTTGCTTCAGGCGACTGGCCTGCTGGGACAACGCGTCGCAATCCTTCAACGTTTCGTTGAGGTTGGTCACGCCTTGCTGGTTCAGCAGGTTGATCTGGTTGATATCCACGTTGAGGGTTTCCACCACGGCGGTCTGCTCCTCGGTGGCAGCAGCGACCGATTGGTTCATGCCGTCGATCTCGACGATCCGTTGGGTCACGCTAATCAAGCGCTCACCGGCCTGGTTCGCCACTTCGACGCTTTCTTCGCTGGAGACCTGGCTGGCGTTCATGGTGGTCACTGCCTCACGCGAACCCACTTGCAGCGACGTGATCATCTTGTGGATCTCTTCGGCCGACTCCTGGGTGCGGTGCGCGAGGTTGCGCACTTCGTCGGCAACGACGGCAAACCCACGCCCGGCTTCGCCGGCACGGGCCGCTTCGATCGCGGCGTTGAGCGCGAGCAAGTTGGTCTGCTGGGAGATGCCTTTGATCACATCAAGAATGTGACCGATGTTGTCGGTGCTGGCATTCAGGGTTTCGATCTGCGTGCAGGACAGGCTGATTTTTTGCGAGAGCTCAGACATCGCCAGGATGGTTTGCTCCACCACTTTGCGCCCGTCGTCAGCCTGTTCGCTGGCACCGCTGGCGTGCTGGGAAGCATCGGCGGCGTTGCGCGCGATTTCCTGGGTGGCAGCTCCCAGTTCGTTGATCGCCGCCGCCACGCTGTTGGTGCGCGCGCTTTGTTCGTCGGAACCGATGATCGAGGCGTTGGACGAGGCCATCACGCGCTGGGACAGGTCATGCACCTGGCGCGTGGCCGACGACACTTCAGAGATGGAGGCGTGGATGCGCTCGACGAATTGGTTGAACGCACTACCCACTTCGCCAAATTCATCTTTGCTGGTCACGGCCAAGCGACGGGTCAGGTCGCCCTCGCCCTGGGCGATGTCTTGCATGGCTACGCCCATGGTGGTCAGTGGGCGCAGCAGCACTTGAATCAGCAGGCTCAAGAGCACGGCGATCGCGACCACGGCAATCAGCATGGCAATCAACGCAGAGGTGCGGAATTTACCCAGCGGTGCGTAGGCTTTGTCTTTGTCGATCGACAGACCGATGTACCAATCTGCACCCGGCAAACCGCTGATCGGGGTAAACGAGAGGATGCGGTCCTGGCCGTTGAGGACCACGTCCTGGTTGAGCTTCTCGATGCGCAGTTGGGCGCCTGGGTAGATGTCCTTGAGGTTTTTCATCACCTGGTCCTGGTCCGGGCTGACGATCACTTGACCGTCACCGCTGACCAGGAACGCATGGCCGATGCCGCCGAAGTCCACCGAGTTGATGATCTTCACCAGGGTTTGCAGGCTCAGGTCACCGCCGACCACGCCGAGCAGTTCACCGTTTTTCTTCACCGGCATGGCGATGGTCACGATCTGCCCACCCACGGCGGCCATGTACGGCGGCGTCAACATGGGTTTGCCGGCAGCCACGGCCTGCTTGTACCAGGGACGCTGACGCGGGTCATAGTCGTCGGGCATCTTGGCGTCAGGGCGCTGGGTGAATACCCCGTTGGTTTGGCCAACATAGGTGAACTGGAAGTTCTCCGTGAACGCCGGCTGATCGACCAGCCCTGGCAGGTCCGCAGCGCTGCCTTGATGCGCGACGTTTTGTGCGAGGTTCTCGAGGACCAGGATGCGCCCGCTGAGCCAGTTCTGCACACTGCTGGCAGTGAGTTCACCGGATTGCTGGATGGAGGACTCCAGGTTCTGCTTGATGGTGCTGCGCTGTAGGTAGTCGTTGTAAAGCGTGAATAACGCGAAGGCTAGAACCACGACGCCTGACGCGGCCAACAGAATTTTATGACTGAACTTGAGATTCATTTCATCGACTTCTTTTGCCAAAGGGGGGTTAGCGTGCCGAGCAGAGCTTGGAACCGACCGCTCTATTTCGGTGCACGCATGGCTCGTCAGGCTTTCGGCCAAGCTTGGGCAAAACTTAAGAAATTGTGGGATCTATCCGATTTTTACGTAGGAAACCGACCAGCGGTTGTCGTACAAGGATCAGAGTTGCAAATTTTTACAGCCTCCCAAACAATGCGACTAATTATCATTTGTGACGTTTGGCCAGGTCTGTGTGAATGCCATCTTCTGAGTACATCCCGCATGAAAGCGTTGTACAGACGCTTTACCTCACCCATCACAACTGGCTGAACACATGGCTGCGCAGCCGTCTGGGCAACGCTTGCGATGCTGCGGACTTGGCGCAAGACACCTTTGTGCGCCTGCTACAGAAGACCGAACGCTTTGAGCTCAAGGCGCCTCGCGCGTTTTTGCGCACCATCGCCCGGGGCCTGGTGATTGACCACTGGCGCCGCGAGGAAATCGAACGGGCTTACCTGGAGTCCATCGCCCACCTACCCGAAGCATTGGCGCCCAGCGCTGAATCCCGTGCGCTGGTGCTGGAGTTGCTCGAAGAAATTACCCGACTGCTTGAGGGGCTGAAGCCCAAGGTGCGTAAGGCATTTCTTTTGGCTCAGTGCGACGGGCTGACGTACAAGCAGATCGCGCAGCAGATGGGTGTATCGCTGCGCTCGGTGGAGCGTTACGTCGCCGAGGCGCTCTACCACTGTTATGTCCTGCGTTATGAGACATGACGCCCATGGATAATGCGGTTCGCTTTGGCCCCAGCCCCGAGGTGGTCAAGCAGGCTATCCACTGGGCGCTGCGCTTGCGTAACAACCGCGCCAATCTGCGCCTGCGCGCGCAATGTGAACACTGGCGAGAAGCCCACGGCGACCACGAGTTGGCCTGGCAGCGGGTGCAGGCGTTGCAGCAGGAGTTGAACAGCCAGCTGGCGACGATTCCAGGGGCGCATAGGGCGCTGGAGAACAGTGCGCAGGGCCTGGGCCGCAGGCAAGCATTGAAGATGCTGTCTGGTGTGCTGGTGGTGGGCTCGGCGGCGTGGCTCAGCCGGGATGTCACCGGTTGGCAGCGCTGGACCGCGGACCTCGCTACCGCCACTGGCGAGCGCCGCAGCGTGCAGTTGCCGGATGGCACGCGTGTGCAAATCAATACCGACAGTGCGGTGGACCTGGACTTCAACGCAGAGCAGCGAATGATTACGCTGCTGCGTGGGGAAATTCTGGTGACGTGCGGCGCTGCTTCTTCGGCGCCCTTGTTGGTGCAGACACGCCATGGTTTGTTCGAAGGGATTGGCGGGCGTTTCGCTGTGCGCCAGGCCAGTGACTGCACGCGGTTGAGTGTGGTCAGCGGCAATGTGGCCATCCACTCACCGCATCAGGTGAATGGGCTTTCGACGCAGGTTCATGCAGGAGAAAGCTATCTGGTGCGTCAGACAGGAGCCGTCCTCGCCCCGCCGCTGGATATGGACATTGGCGCTTGGGCGGACGGGTTGATCGTGACGCGGGATATGCGCCTGGCCGACTTCCTTGCGGAGGTCGGGCGTTATCGTCATGGCTACCTGGGCTGCTCGGCCGATATCGCCGAGTTGCGGTTATCGGGGGTTTTTCGCCTGGAGGACACCGACAAGTTGCTGGCGATCCTGCCACAGACACTACCGGTTCAATTGCGTTATCGCAGCCGTTGGTGGGTGAGCCTGGAGCGATCGGCCTGAGATTTTTTGGCGGTTTTTTTCCGTGAGTCCGGCTTAGACAGTAAGCCTTTAATCTGCCTTCACGGACCCTGACCATGACTGTGTGTTTTCCCTGTAACTCGTCCTACCCATTATTGAGAAAAGCCGTACGTGCGGCGCTGCTGTCGACGGCGATGGGCATTGGCGCGGTCCCGCTGGCCGGCCTGGCCGCGCAAGCGGGTGCCGAGCAGGTCCATCAACGCTACGAGATTCCTGCCGGCCCGCTGAGCGCGGTGCTCAACCAGTTTGCGCGGCAGGCGGGGATCACGCTGTCCAGCACACCGGCGTACACCCAGGGTCGGCAATCGTCCGGACTACACGGCGAATATTCCATCGCGCAGGGTTTGAATCACTTGCTCAACGGCTCGGGGTTGCAGGCCGTTTCCGCAGATGGCGTGGGCTTTGTACTGCAGAAGGCGCCAGAAGATAGCGCGCTCACCTTACCGACCACCGATATCAAAGGCTTTGCCCTGGGTAATGCCTTGGGCAGCATGGAGGGCTATAACGCGACTCACAGCCAGATTGCGACCAAGACCAGCACCGCCTTGTTGGAAACTTCGCAAACCGTCTCGGTGGTCACCCGCGAGCAGATGGACGACCAAGGCTCCCAGACCGTTGCGCAAGCCATGCGTTACACACCGGGCGTGCTGACCAACCCCTATGGCGCGACGCATCGCTATGACTATGTGGCGATGCGCGGTTTCAACGATGGTTCTGTGGATAACATTTACCTGGATGGGCTTAAGTCCATGGGGGATAGCGGCACCTACAGCACGATGCAGGTTGATCCATATTTCCTGGAGCGGGTGGATATTCTCAAGGGGCCTTCTTCGGTGCTGTATGGCCGCAGTTCGCCCGGCGGGCTGGTGGCGTTGACCAGCAAGAAGCCCTTGTTCGAGCCTTATCATCAGGTTCAGGCGACGCTGGGCAGTAACGGGCAACGGGGCATGGGCTTTGACTTCAGCGGGCCTGTAGATGACGACAAGCCTATTGCCTATCGGCTGACTGGGCTGGCTGATAAGTCCGACACCCAATTTGACCATGCCAAGGAAAAACGCTTCGCAGTGGCGCCGACCGTCAGCATCGACTTTACCGAGGACACGTCGCTGACGCTGCAAGCCTATCTGCAACATGATCCTGATGGCGGCTATCACGGCGGCATGCCGGCAGATGGCGCGCTGCATCAGCGCAATGGCCAGCGAATCTCCAGCCATTTTTTCGAGGGCGAACCTGGGGTCGATGGTTACAAGCGTGACCAGCAGTCGTTTGGTTATCAGTTCGAACATCGCTTCAATGATGTCTTCACGGCGCGGCAGAACTTTCGCTATCTGGACTCCAAGGTGCGACTGGATCAGGTGTATGCCTACGGCTGGACCAGCCCGACCAGCAGCGAGCTGAATCGCTACTACTCCGGGGGTGATGAGAAGCTGCATGCCTTCATCATCGATAACATGCTGCAAGCTGAGTTTTTTACCGGGGCGACCAAACACACGGTGCTGATGGGGGCGGACTATCAGCGGCGCAAAACAGTGGTGGACTGGACCAGTGGGTCGTTACAGCCAATCAACGCGTTCAACCCGGTGTATGGCAACTCGGCGATCAGCTATTACAACCCGACCAGCTACTTGCGACGGTTGGAGCAGACCGGCGTTTATCTGCAAGACCTGATCGAAATGGATAAGTGGCGGTTTTCCCTCGGGCTGCGTCAGGACTGGGTCGAGACGTCCGATGAGAATCGGATTGCCGAGACGAGCCGGCCAGCAGGCACCGAGATCAGTGATAAGCGCACGAAGCTGACTGGGCGCGCAGGTGCGTTGTATCTGTTTGATAACGGCTTGGCGCCCTACGTCAGCTATTCCGAATCCTTCAACCCCAACTCCTATTCGGACAGCGCAGGTAACCCGCTGGCACCTACTGATGGGACGCAATGGGAGGTGGGGTTGAAGTATCAGCCACCAGGTACTGACAACCTGTTTACCGCATCCTGGTTTCGCATCGATCAGGAAAATCTGGCGACCAAACTGCCGCAGGAAAACTTCTATCGCGCTGTAGGTGCAGTTCGCTCCCAGGGGCTTGAGCTGGAGGCGCATATGCAACTGACGGATAACCTGAAGCTTTTGGGCAGCTATACGTTTACCGATATCGCGTATTCCAAGTCGATGGTGAGTACCTTGAGCACGGCCGACAATCTGATCGAGAACAAGGGCAACTCGCCAACGCAGGCGCCTCGCCATATGGCGTCGGTATGGGCGGACTACAAATTCAATAGCGGTGCATTGGACGGTTTGCGGCTTGGAGGCGGGGTTCGGTATGTGGGCTATAGCTGGGCGGATGCGGAGAATACGATGAAAGTCCCGGCCTATACGTTGCTTGATGCTTCGGTCGGATATGACTTGGGCAAGGTTGGGTTGAAGGGAATGGATGTGCGGGTAAATGCCAACAACCTGACCAATGAGACGTATGTTGCGTCCTGTGCCAGCCTGAACTTCTGCTACCTGGGGGAGGAACGCAGTGTGAGCGCAACGGTGAGTTACCAGTTCTGATTAGCTAGCGCTCGAACCAAGCCAGCGCCTGTGATTCGGCGCTGGCTTTTTTGTGCCTGTTAAACGACAAAACCCCTGTCTGCGTTAGCAGACAGGGGTTTCGGAATTCAATCTTGACGATGACCTACTCTCACATGGGGAAACCCCACACTACCATCGGCGAT
>NZ_JANLGL010000089.1:0-22743 GCF_024655625.1 Pseudomonas sp. 18.1.10 | reverse complement strand
AGTCGAAACATCTTTGACTGATACACCGCTTTCGCGAGCAAGCCCGCTCCCACACAAAGCGACTCCCACACAAATCAAATTCAGTGGCCCACGCCACACAGGGAGAAAACATGGCTGTTGATATTTTCATCAAGATCGGCGACATCAAGGGCGAGTCCATGGACAAGGCCCACAAGGACGAAATCGACGTGCTGAACTGGAGCTGGGGCATGGCCCAGTCCGGCAATATGCACGTGGGCGGTGGCGGCGGCGCGGGCAAGGTGAATATCCAGGACCTGTCGCTGACCAAGTACGTCGACAAGGCCTCGCCAAACCTGATGATGCACTGCGCCAGCGGCAAGCACATCGACAAGGTCAAACTGACCGTGCGCAAGGCCGGTGGTGAAAGCCAGGTCGAGTACATGGTCATCAACCTGGAAGAAGTGCTGGTCACGTCCCTGAGCACCGGCGGTTCGGGTTCCGATGATCGCCTGACCGAGAACGTCACCCTGAACTTCGCCCAGGTGATGGTCGACTACCAGCCGCAGAAAGCCGACGGCACCAAAGACGGCGGCGCGATCAAGTTTGGCTGGAATATCCGTTCCAACACCAAGCGCTGATAGCCCTTGACGCCGTGGCCACGCGCCACGGCCTCAGTTCAATTGCCCCTCTCACAACCCGTCCGTGGAGCTGCTTTGGTGGTCACTGAAATCGCTTCCCGCGACCGTCTGCAACCGTCCCTGCTGGACCGGTTGACCGATGACGATCCAACCAATCCCAAGGAAAGCGCCGACAAACGCGTGCTGTCCCTGACCCAATTGAAAGCCTCGGTGCTGCGCGACCTGGCGTGGCTGCTCAACACCACGTCGTTGCTGGATGCCGATGCCACGCTGCACACCCAGGCCGGGACTTCAGTGGTCAATTACGGCCTGCCGGCGCTGGCGGGCAACAGTGTGTCCAGCGTCGATATCAAGGCCCTGGAAGCGTTGATCTACCAGGCCATCGCCACCTTTGAACCGCGCATCCTGCGCCACACCTTGCGGGTCAAAGCCCGCGTCGGCCATGGCGAGATGAACCACAACGCGCTGAGTTTCGAGATCGAAGGCGACCTGTGGGCGCAGCCTGTGCCTTTGCGCCTGTTGCTGCAAACCGACCTCGACCTGGAATCCGGCCACGTGCGTGTGGTCAATGCCGACCAGCGGAGACGCCCATGAACCCGCGCCTGCTGGAGCTGTACAACCAGGAACTGCACCACGTGCGCGAAAGCGCCGCCGAGTTCGCCAAGGAATACCCGAAGATCGCCAGTCGGCTGACCCTGTCCGGCATGGACTGCGCCGACCCGTACGTCGAACGCTTGCTCGAAGGCTTCGCCTACCTCACGGCCCGCGTGCAGCTCAAGCTCGACGCCGAGTACCCGACCTTCACCCACAACCTGCTGGAAATCGCCTACCCGCACTACCTCGCGCCAACACCGTCGATGACCGTGGTGCAATTGCAGACCGACCCGGACGAAGGCTCGCTGGCCAGCGGTTTCCCCCTGCCCCGCGACACCGTCCTGCGTGCCGCGTTGGGCCGCGAAACCCAGACCTGCTGCGAGTACCGCACCGCGCACCCGGTGACGCTGTGGCCGCTGCAAGTGAGCAACGCCGAGTACTTTGGCAACCCCGCCGCCGTGCTCGGGCGCCTGGCCGCCAGCGAACCGAAAGCCAAGGCCGGCCTGCGCCTGACCTTGCGCACTGGCGCCGAACTGCCGTTCAGCAGCCTCGACCTGGACAACTTGCCGCTGTACCTCAGCGGTGCCGATGAACAGCCGTTCCGCCTCTACGAACAATTGCTCGGCAACGCCTGCGCAGTGTTCGCGCGCAAGCCCGGTGGCGATTGGGTCGAGCGCCTGCCGCCAGACGCGCTGCGTTCCCGTGGCTTTGACGACGCCGACGCCGCCATGCCAGTGGTGGCGCGCGCGTTCCAGGGCTATCGCCTGTTGCAGGAATACTTCGCCCTGCCCCACCGCTATCTGTTCGTCGAGTTCGCCGAGCTGAGCCGCGCGGTCAAGCGCTGCGACGGCCAGGAGCTGGAACTGATCGTGCTGTTCGACCGCCACGAGCCGAGCCTGGAAGGCAGCGTCGGTGCGGCGCAGTTCCTGCCGTTCTGCACGCCGGCGATCAACCTGTTCCCGAAACGCGTGGACCGTATCCACTTGTCCGACCGGGTCAACGAACACCATGTGATCGCCGACCGCACGCGGCCGATGGATTTCGAGATTCATTCGTTGAGCGGCCTCACCGGCCATGGCACCGGGCCGGAGCAGCCGTTTTTGCCGTTCTATGCGGTGCGTGATCCGTCGCGCTATGGCCGCGACCAGGCGTATTACACGGTGCGCCGCGAACCCCGCGTGCTGTCCAGCGACCAGCGCCGCAACGGCCCCCGCTCCACCTATGTGGGCAGCGAAACCTTTGTCAGCCTGGTGGACAGCCGCCAGGCGCCGTACGGCCACGACTTGCGCCAGCTCGGCGTTACCGCGTTGTGCACCAACCGCGATTTGCCGCTGTTCATGAGCGTGGGCAATGGCAAGACCGACTTCACCCTGGCCGACAGCGCGCCGGTGCTGGCCGTGCGTTGCGTCGCCGGCCCAAGCCGCCCGCGCACCAGCCATGCCCACGATGCCAAGGCTTGGCGATTGATTAGCCAACTGTCGCTCAACTACCTCTCGCTCAGCGAACAAGGCCAGGGCGCCGGCGCCTTGCGTGAACTGCTGCGGCTCTATGGCGACAGCAACGACGCCGCGCTGCAATTGCAGATCGAAGGCCTGCGCGAAGTCAGCAGCAAAGCCGTGACCCGGCGCCTGCCGATGCCCGGCCCGATTGTGTTTGGTCGCGGCCTGGAGATCACCCTGGAGTTCGATGAAAACGCGTTTCGCGGCACCGGCGTATTCCTCCTCGGCGCGGTACTGGAACGCTTCCTCGCACGCTACGTGTCGATCAACAGCTTTACCGAAACGGTGATCCGCACCACCGAGCGCGGCGAGATCATGCGCTGGAAAGCCAAGCCCGGGCGGCGGCCAACCCTGTGAAGACCCTGGACGCGATGCATCAGGAGCCCTGGGAATACGATTTCTTCCAGGCATTGCGGCGGATCGAGTGCGAATCGCCAGACCTGCCGCGCCTGGGCCATTCCCTGCGCCTGGCGGACGATCCCTTGCGCCTCGGTCAACAAGCCGATTGCACCTTCGCCCCGGCCACGCTGGCCTCGGTCGATCCCGGCGGCGACGGCAAACCGGCGCGCCTGGAGCAGTTCTTCTTCGGCCTCGGCGGCCCCAACGGCCCGTTGCCGCTGCACATCACCGAGTACGTGCGCGAGCGCCAGCGCAACAACGCCGACAGCACCAGCAAGCAGTTCCTCGACGTGTTCCACCACCGCCTGCTCAGCCTGTTTTACCGGGCCTGGGCCGAGGCGCGGCCGACCGTCAGCCACGACCGCCCGCACGATGACTACTGGTCCGCGCGCCTCGCCGCCTTGAGTGGCCGTGGCATGCCGAGCCTGTTGAATCAGGGTTTGATCCCCGACACCGCGAAGCTGCATTACAGCGGCCACCTGTCGGCGCAAACCCGTTACCCGGACGGCTTGAAGGCGATCCTCAGCGAGTACTTCGGCCTGCCGGTGGCGATTGAAGAGTACATCGGCCAATGGCTGGAGCTGCCCGAACGCAGCCGCGTCGGCGTGAGCGCCAACCGCCTGGGCGTGGACTTTTGCCTGGGCAGCCACGTGTGGGACCGCCAGCATAAATTCCGCATCCGCCTCGGCCCGCTCACCCTTGACGACTACATGGGCATGTTGCCCGGCCAGCAGCCGTTCAACGAGTTGGTTGCGTGGGTCGCCGAGTACCTGGGCCATGAATTGGACTGGGACTTGAACCTGGTTTTGCAACAACCCGAAGTGCCGGCGCTGCAACTCAATGGGCAGTTCCGCCTGGGCTTCAATACCTGGCTCGGTCAACCCGAGCGAGACGCCAACGACCTAATCCTGGCCCGGCACTACGCCGATCACGCCACCACCTCAAGGAATCCAGAGCATGGGTGAAATCAGTCGCGCCGCGCTGTTCGGCAAACTCAACAGCGTGGCCTACAAGGCCATCGAAGCCGCCACGGTGTTCTGCAAATTGCGCGGTAACCCGTATGTGGAACTCGCGCACTGGTTTCACCAGTTGCTGCAACTGCAGGACTCGGACCTGCACCGCATCATCCGCCAGTTCAACGTCGAGCCGGCGCGCCTGGCCCGCGACCTCACCGAAGCGCTGGACCGCCTGCCACGCGGCTCGACCTCGATCACCGACCTGTCCTCCCATGTGGAAGAAGCCGTGGAACGCGGCTGGGTCTACGGCAGCCTGATGTTTGGCGAAAGCCAGGTGCGCACCGGCTACCTGGTGCTGGGCATCTTGAAGACGCCGAGCCTGCGCCATGCGCTGCTGGGCTTGTCCGCCGAGTTCGACAAGATCAAGGCCGAAGCGCTGAGCGAGCGTTTTGACGAATACGTCGGCGACTCGCCGGAAAACGCCCTGAGCGCCAGCGACGGTTTTAATGCCGGCGTTCCCGGCGAAGCCAGCGGCGCGATGGCGCCAAGTGCCATGGGCAAGCAGGAAGCCCTCAAGCGCTTCACCGTCGACCTCACCGAACAGGCGCGCAGCGGCAAGCTCGACCCGATTGTCGGCCGCGACGAAGAGATCCGCCAACTGGTGGACATCCTCATGCGTCGCCGCCAGAACAACCCGATCCTCACCGGCGAAGCCGGCGTGGGCAAGACTGCCGTGGTCGAAGGTTTCGCCCTGCGCATCGTCGCCGGGGACGTGCCGCCAGCGCTCAAGGACGTGGAACTGCGCAGCCTTGACGTCGGCCTGCTGCAAGCCGGTGCGAGCATGAAAGGCGAGTTCGAACAGCGGCTGCGCCAGGTCATCGAGGATGTGCAGGCGTCGGCCAAGCCGATCATCCTGTTTATCGACGAAGCCCATACCTTGGTCGGCGCCGGTGGCGCTGCCGGCACGGGTGACGCGGCCAACCTGCTCAAGCCCGCCTTGGCCCGTGGCACCCTGCGTACCGTGGCCGCCACAACGTGGGCCGAGTACAAGAAACACATCGAGAAAGACCCGGCGCTGACCCGCCGTTTCCAGGTAGTCCAAGTGGCCGAACCGTCGGAAGACAAGGCCCTGCTGATGATGCGCGGCGTGGCCTCGACCATGGAAAAACACCATCAGGTGCAGATCCTCGACGAAGCCCTGGAAGCCTCGGTCAAGCTGTCCCACCGCTACATCCCCGCACGCCAGTTGCCGGACAAATCCGTGAGCCTGCTGGACACCGCCTGCGCCCGCGTCGCCATCAGCCTGCACGCGGTGCCGGCGGAAGTGGACGACAGCCGCCGCCGCATCGAAGCCCTGGAAACCGAGCTGCAAATCATCGCCCGCGAGCATGCCATCGGCATTGCCATTGGTGCGCGCCAGACCAACAGCGAAGCGCTGTTGAGTGCCGAACGTGAACGCCTCACCACCTTGGAAAGCCGTTGGGCCGAAGAAAAAGCCCTGGTGGACGAACTGCTCGCCACCCGCGCGACCCTGCGCGAAACCGCAGGCGTGGTCGACAGCGGCAACGATGAACTGCGCGCCCAATTGGTCGACCTGCAACAGCGCCTGAGCGCCCTGCAAGGCGAAACCCCGTTGATCCTGCCCACCGTGGATTACCAGGCCGTGGCCTCGGTGGTCGCCGACTGGACCGGTATCCCGGTGGGCCGCATGGCGCGCAACGAACTGGAGACGGTGCTCAACCTCGACCAGCACCTGAAAAAACGCATCATCGGCCAGGACCACGCCTTGCAGATGATCGCCAAGCGCATCCAGACCTCCCGCGCCGGCCTCGACAACCCGAGCAAGCCGATTGGCGTGTTCATGCTCGCCGGCACCTCGGGTGTGGGCAAGACCGAAACCGCCCTGGCCTTGGCCGAAGCCATGTACGGCGGCGAGCAGAACGTAATCACCATCAACATGAGCGAGTTCCAGGAAGC
Organism: Pseudomonas sp. 18.1.10; assembly: GCF_024655625.1. NCBI lineage: Bacteria > Pseudomonadati > Pseudomonadota > Gammaproteobacteria > Pseudomonadales > Pseudomonadaceae > Pseudomonas > Pseudomonas sp. 18.1.10. The sequence goes on along the minus strand of NZ_JANLGL010000089.1, from coordinate 16,719 downwards.
CCACACCGTGTCCACCCTCAAGGGCGCGCCACCGGGTTATATCGGCTACGGCGAAGGCGGCGTGCTGACCGAAGCCGTGCGGCGCAAACCCTACAGCGTGGTGCTGCTGGACGAGGTGGAAAAAGCCCACCCGGACGTGCATGAGATCTTCTTCCAGGTGTTCGACAAAGGCGTGATGGAAGACGGCGAAGGCCGCGTGATCGACTTCAAGAACACCCTGATCCTGCTGACCACCAACGCCGGCACCGAACTGATTTCCCGCGTGTGCAAAGACCCGGCGAACGTGCCGGAGCCGGAAGAAATCGCCAAGGCGTTGCGTCAGCCGTTGCTGGAGATTTTCCCGCCGGCATTGCTCGGGCGCCTGGTGACGATTCCGTACTACCCGCTGAGCGACGAGATGCTCAAGGCGATCACCCGCCTGCAGTTGAACCGCATCAAGAAGCGCGTGGAAAGTACGCACAAGGTGGCCTTCGACTATGACGACGCGGTGGTCGACCTGATCGTCTCGCGCTGCACCGAAACGGAAAGTGGCGGGCGCATGATCGATACGATCCTGACCAACAGCCTGCTGCCGGACATGAGCCGTGAATTCCTCACGCGCATGCTGGAGGGCAAGGCGTTGGCGGGGGTGCGGATCAGTAGTCGGGATAACGAATTGCACTACCAGTTCAACGATTGACCTGACGGAACGCGGTAAAAACTGTGGGAGCGGGCTTGCTCGCGAAAGCGCTGTGTCAGTTGACACATCCGGTGGCTGACTCACCGCATTCGCGAGCAAGCCCGCTCCCACATTGGATTCGGTTTCTTCAGCTATCTAGTCATTTACGAGATGCCCGATGCTTTTTAACCAAGCCTCACGCCTGGCCAAGATCACCAGCCCCCTCGGGCCGGATGTGCTGCTGCTCAATGCCATGGGCGGCGGTGAGGAGCTGGGCCGGCTGTTCACCTATGAGCTGCAACTGACGTCCTTGGACGCCAACATCGACCTCAACCAGTTGCTCGGCAAACCCATGAGCGTCGGCCTGCAACTGGCGGACGGCGGTGAGCGGCATTTCCACGGCATCGTCGCGCGTTGCAGCCAGGATATCGACCAGGGCCAGTTCGCCAGTTACCAGGTGGTGCTGCGCCCGTGGTTCTGGCTACTCAGCCGCACGTCGGACTGTCGGATTTTCCAGAACCTGACCATCCCGCAGATCATCAAGCAGGTGTTTCGCGACCTCGGTTTTTCCGACTTCGAAGACGCCCTGAGCCGCCCGTACCGCGAGTGGGAATACTGCGTGCAGTACCGCGAGACCAGCTTCGATTTCGTCAGCCGCCTGATGGAACAGGAAGGCATCTACTACTTCTTCCGCCATGAACAGGACCGCCATGTGCTGGTGCTGGCCGATGCCTATGGCGCCCACACCACGGTGCCGGGCTACGCGTCGATCCCGTATTACCCCAAGGACGAGCAGCAGCGCGAACGCGACCATATGCACAACTGGCACCTGGCGCAGCAGGTGCAGCCGGGCTCGCTGGAGCTCAACGACTACGACTTCCAGCGCCCCAGCGCGAGCATCGACGTGCGCTCGGCGATGCCACGCCCGCACACCGCCGGCGACTATCCGCTGTACGACTACCCCGGCACCTACGTGCAAAGCCAGGACGGCGAACACTACGCGCGCACCCGCATCGAAGCCCTGCAAACCCTGCACGAACAGATCGAGTTCAGCGGCAATGCGCGGGGCCTGGGCTCGGGGCATTTGTTCAGCCTCACCGGCTTCAGTCGCCAGGACCAGAACCGCGAATACCTGATCGTCGGCATCCGCTACCACATCACCCAGGAGAGCCTGGAAAGCGGCGGCGGCTCGGGCGCGGCGCAGTTCAGCAGCAGCCTGAACTGCATCGCTGCCCAGCAAAGCTTCCGCCCGCTGGCCAGCACCCATCGGCCTATCGTCAAAGGCCCGCAGACCGCGCTGGTGGTGGGGCCCAAGGGCGAGGAAATCTGGACCGACCAGTACGGCCGCGTGAAGGTGCATTTCTACTGGGACCGTCATGACCAATCCAACGAAAACAGCTCGTGCTGGATTCGCGTGTCGCAATCCTGGGCCGGCAAGAACTGGGGCTCGATGCAGATCCCACGGATCGGCCAGGAAGTGATTGTGAGTTTTCTTGAGGGTGATCCCGACCGGCCGATCATCACCGGACGGGTGTACAACGCCGAGCAGACGGTGCCTTACGACTTGCCGGAAAACGCCACGCAAAGCGGCATGAAAAGCCGCTCCAGCAAGGGCGGCACGCCGGCCAACTTCAATGAAATCCGCATGGAGGACAAAAAGGGCCTGGAGCAGTTGTACATCCATGCCGAGCGCAACCAAGACATCGTGGTGGAGGTGGATGAGAGCCATTCGGTGGGGCATGACCGTAACAAGAGCATCGGGCATGACGAAGTGGTGACCGTTGGCAATGACCGCCTACGCGCGGTCAAGCATGACGACATGCTCATGGTGGGCTTTAGCAAGACCGACGCCATCAGCAAAAGCTACTTGATCGAAGTGGGTGAAAACCTGCGCCTGGTCTGTGGCAAAAGCGTGCTGGAGCTCAATGCCAGCGGGCAGATCAACCTCACCGGTGTGCAGATCAACGTGTATTCCGAAGGTAGCTCCGAGATTAATACCGGCGGCAACTTGCACTTGAACATTGGTGGCAAGGGCGGTACCACGCCCATGGGCCAAGGGATCAAGGGCGAAATCGATGCTGCCGTCAATTCCATGTTTCCCAAGCCGCCGTCCGGCCAATAACGAGACCCGAGTTTCATGACCTACCAACTCAACGAACTGCAACTCACGTTGCCCAGCGATGAGGTTCAGGATGCTTCTATCAATATCCTGAAATTCGCCGCGCTGGGTACGTCCTTAATCATCAGCCGCAGCCTCCTGGGTGACGGCGAGACGTTGCAGAGTAATTTTGAAGAGCAACTGGCCAAGCTCGAAAAACAGGTGCAAGACCTGCGCTACCAGCCAGCCCACGCCGTACGCGTGGGCGCGGCGCAGGATATCGATGCCATCGAAGTGCATAACCAGTTCAGCAAGGGTAGCGAGCGTATCTACCAATACCAGTTGGCGCTGCTGATTCCGGGAACCCGGCAGATGCTTGCCCTCAGCTATGTCAAAGCCCAGCCCCTGGGCGACGCCGAAAACGCCCACTGGGTGACGATCAAAAACACCCTGCTGCTGAACGCGAAACCTTGAAGCCCTTCTTCCATGTCTGACGCACTCTGGGCGGCGCGCCTCGGCGACGGCTTGCTGCACACCTCGGCGATGGCCGACATCCTCGGTGGCGTGTTGGAAATTGCCGCCAACATCGCGATTACAGCGGTCGCGACTGCTGCGATCGTGGCTGCCACCGGCATTACGGTGGTGACCGGCGGGCTCGGCTGCTTTGTGCTGGGCGCGGTGGTTGGCATCATCGTTGGCGTGGGCATGAGCAAGACGGGGGCGGACAAAGGGCTGACCAAGCTGTGCGACTGGATAGGCAGCGCGTTATTTCCGCCGGTGGTGATGGCGACCATTGCCACCGGCTCACACAACACCTTCACCAACGGCCTGCCTTCCGCACGCGCGGCAGGCGCCATCGGCCCCGTCAGTTCACAACCCAGCGAAGGTGGCAGCCCTGAAGAGGCCAGCTACCTGGACATGGCCAAGGGTTTCTTTGCGCAGATGTGGCGGCCCACCGTGGCGGTGCCTGCACCTGGGGCAGTGCCCAAGCCACTGGATATTGTGATCTGCACCAAGCACCCGCCCATGCCACCGCAGTTCATTGCCGAAGGCTCCAGCAAGGTCACCATCAATGGCCAGCCGGCTGCCCGCAGCGGCGACCGCAGCACCTGCGATGCCTCGATTGTCGAGTCGGGGATGATCTCCAGCAACGTGCGCATTGGTGGCGGCCCGGTGGTGGTCCGCGAGATCCGCAGCGGCAAGACGCCGGGGGTTGGGCTGGCCGTGACGGCGTTGTTGATGCTGCGCGGTGGTGGGTCGAAGTTCTTCAGCAAATTGCCGTGCATGGTGGTGGGTGGGCTGGTGTCGTGGGGCACCAGCCAGGTGACCAATGCCATGACCTCGGCAGTGGTTGGTTCGCCCAACCCGGTGCATAGCCCGACGGGCGCGAAGATTCTCGACGGTGAGGATGACCTGGATTTCGTCCTGCCCGGCCTGCTCCCCATCGAATGGCAGCGCTATTACAGCAGCCGAGACGAGCGCCGCGACGGTCTCTTCGGTGCCAGTTGGAGCGTGATTTACGAGGTCTTCGTCGAGATCAGTACGCACCCGGAAGGTGGCGAGCAACTGGTCTATACCGATGAACAGGCACGGCAGATCGACATGGGCGTCATCCCCTTGGGCGGCGCGGTGTTCAGCGCTGGCGAAGGCTTGAGCGTGCGGCGCCATACCAATGGCCAGCTGTTGATTGAAAGCGTCGATGGCCTCTATCGGCTGTTCGAGCCAACGCCGGGCAAACCCTCGCATCTGCGCCTGAGCCAGTTGGGTGATCGCAATGACAACCGCATCTTCCTCGACTATGACGTTCAGGGTCGCCTGAGCCTCCTGCGCGATACCTTTGACCATGGGCGCGTCGAGCTGAGCTACAGCCAGCAATGGCCAGGGCGGGTCGAACGCGTTGACCGGCTATACCTCGACCAGGCTCGAGAGACGCTGGTCAGTTATGCCTACGACACACGGGGCGACCTGGCTGAAGTTCGCGATAGTACCGGGCTCACGCAGCGCCGCTTCGCCTATGACAGCGCTCGGCACATGGTCGAGCACCAGTTGCCCACCGGGCTGCGTTGCTACTACCAGTGGGCCTGCGTGGACGACAGCGAATGGCGCGTCGTGCGGCACTGGACCGACGAGGGCGACGAGTACCGGTTCGACTATGACTTGTCGGCCGGCGTGACCCGGATCACGGATGGCTTGCAGCGTGTCAGCACGCGCCGCTGGAACCCGCAGTACCAAATCACCCAGTACACCGACAACCTGGGCAAAACCTGGCAATTCACCTGGAACGATGAGCGTCAGTTGCTCAGCGCGACCGACCCGCAAGACGGCCAGTGGCAGTTCAGCTACGACGAGTCCGGCAATGTGTGCAGCACCCAGGACCCCTTGGGCCGTATCGAATCCACATTGTGGCTGGAACATTGGTCGCTGCCGTTGGTGGAGACCGATGCTGCGGGGAGCGCATGGCAGTATCAGTATGACCAGCGGGGCAATTGCGTCAGTGAGATCGACCCGTTGGGGCATATCACGCGCTATCGCTATGACGCCTTTGGCCAGGTGGTGGAAATCATCGATGCCACGCACAAGAGCAAAACCCTGCGTTGGAATGAAACGGGGCAGCTGATCCAACATATCGACTGCTCGGGGTATCCCACCGCGTTTGAGTATGACCACCGGGGTCATTTGCAGGTGGTCATCGACGCCTTGGGTGAGCGCCTGCGCTATCAACACGACAGCCAGGGCCGCCTGCTGCAAACCGAAATGCCGGATGGCCGCACCGAGCACTACCAGCGCGATACCAGCGGCCTGCTGATTGGTTATACCGATGCGGCCGGCCACACCACCCGCTATCAATACGGCCGCCGTGGACAAGTGCGCCAGCGGATCGACGCCCAGGGTCGGCAGGTCGAGTTCCGCTACGACGCCTACGGCCACTTGCAGACGCTCACCAATGAAAACGGCGAGCACTACCGTTTTAGCTGGGACCAGGGCGACCGCCTCACGGCGCAGCAAGACCTCGATGGCAGTGCCCGGCGGTACGCCTATGACCCGCTGGATAATCTCACGGCCGTCGAATACGTGCCCTCGACGGATGCGCCCGCCATCGTGCATCGCATGGAGCGCGATGCTGTCGGTCGCCTGTTGGTGAAGCACACCGCTGATGGTCGTACCGACTATGCCTACAACCCTTTGGACCAACTCACCGCCGTCACCTTTACCGATAACGATCAGACCACCCGGGCGCTGGCCTTCGCCTACGATCCCCTGGGTCAACTGCTCACCGAACAGAGCGCAACCGGCAGCCTGAATTACCACTACGATGAACTCGGCAACCTGATCCAGACCCAACTGCCCGATGGCCGCTGGCTCAATCGCCTGTACTACGGCAGCGGCCACCTGCACCAGATCAACCTCGATGGCCGCGTCATCAGCGACTTCGAGCGCGACCGCCTGCACCGTGAAGTACTGCGCACACAGGGCCAGATCACCACTCGCAGCGAATACGACCGCAGCGGCCGCCTGCGCTCGCGCATACGTCGGTCCAGCAGCCAGCCCACGCAACTGCCGGCGGCCCAGCAAACACACTTCGACTACGACCCGGCCGATAACCTGATCGGGCGCCTGGAACGCGACCGCGACAACCGCCGAGACCAGCGCCAGCTGCTGCACTACGACGCCACCGGCCGCATCATCGCCAGCCAGGACAATATCCAGGGTCAGCGGGAAACCTTCGCCTACGATGCCGCCGCCAATTTGCTCGACGGCCCGCACGCCAATGCAGGACTCGTGGTGCATAACAAGCTGGTGACCTACCAGGACAAACGCTACCGCTACGATGGTTTCGGTCGAATGATCGAAAAACGCAGCGCAGCACGCGGTTTGCAGCGCTTCGCCTACGACGCCGAGCACCGCTTGATCGAAATACGCAGCCAGAAGGATGGGCGGGAAACGGTCGTGCGCATGACCTATGACCCGCTCGGTCGGCGCATCGCAAAAACCGAGCACGACAGCCATGGCTATCCGCTGGGAGAAACCCGATTCGATTGGGAAGGCTTGCGCCTGCTACAGGAGCACCGACACAGCCAGACCAGCCTCTACATCTACGAAGAAGACAGCTATGCGCCGCTGGCCCGAGTAGATGGAACCGGCGAGCATCAAAGCGTGCGCTACTACCATAACGACCTGAATGGATTGCCTGGGCAACTGACCGAGGCCGACGGCAAAACCGTGTGGCAGGCGCGGTATCAGGTATGGGGCAATACGGCTGAAGAGGTGCGCGAAGCGTACTTTATCGAAGAGCAGAATCTGCGGTTTCAAGGGCAGTATCTGGATCGGGAGATCGGGCTGCACTACAACACGTTTCGGTTTTATGATCCGGATGTGGGGCGGTTTACTACGCCGGATCCGATTGGGTTATTAGGTGGCATCAACCTCTATCAGTACTCACCAAACCCCATCACGTGGATTGATCCACTGGGTTGGGCTCCAGCAAAACCGGGTGACGTTATTGACTATGGAAAAAGCGCACCGGGCTTCGAAAAACACCATGGGATACTCGATGCATGGTCCAAGCACAACATCAAGGACTACGTATCTCGAAACGGCCAGACCCCAACCGTAGTGATGACTGTAGACCAACACAATGCCACCAAAGAGGTTGCTAAAGACTGGGTTCAAAAGAAAACAGGGAAACGCGGTTTTAAAGGTTTCGATTGGAAGAAAGTGTCGAAATTCGAAATACTCAGGCTGTCCAACAAAATGTTTGCAGCCGCCGAGGCTAAAGGTTTCCCGAAGGCTTCACGTGGTTTGTACAACAAAGCAATGAAAACCTACCTGCGTAAAGGATGCGGAAGATGAGCCTGATTAAAATCGTGGACTTGATTGAGAACGCTGACTGCACAACAGCGCCCTCTACTGGCTTACCAAGTCATGCAGTCCCAGATGACTTGGCGGAATTTTATAAGTCCTACAGCAGTGCGGTGTTCTACCCACAAGCTCGGTACAGCTTCACGATTCAGGCGCCAGATCTTGAACGCTCCGACTTTGTGGTCATGAATGAAGACTTGGAAGATCCCGACTCTGCCAACTGGTATGCGTTGGTTAAATGTGAAGATCAAGTCATTTCAATTGATCTGACACCAGGCCCGCACTTTGGGTACTGCTATGACTCGTTCTGGGACAGCTATCCGACGGCCGATGAGAGCACGCTGATCGCAAAATCCTTCACTGAACTGGTGGAGAGAATCATCAAATCTGGAGGAAAAAATCTATTCTGGATACCCGGTCACAGTTGATAGCGAGACAACGCGTGTGTGGTAATCAAAATCCTGCTCTAACTTAAGACAATGGACGGGTAACGGGGACTCATTTATTTACCGCTCCACCTGTCTTTACAACCAAAATAAATCTGTCCCCTTTCTCACACAAACCAACGCGTAAATCCAAAGGTCCTGGTAGATGCTGAATAAAATCACTTGGCAAGAGGGCAAGGTGCTCAGTTTGAATCTGAAAGATGATCTTTTTACGCTTGTGCAGATGAGAAAAAATTTCTACCTCCAGTTTTTTTACTTGAGAAGTGCTCAAGACACTTGGACAGACGTAGACCTCGAAAAAGCTGACACCTTGTTTTTCATTTTCACGTCCACGAAGGCCTTAAAAGGCCTGGCCGTCAGTGCGCAATCACAGGAGAAAATCTCCATAGATAAACGTCCCGCCGAGAAGAAAATGCTCAGAGCTATCATTGGCGGCAACTACGGAGCCGACCTGATAGAGCTGACCGACTCTTTTGAAACACTTGACGCGACCACGCTAAAAACAAATTTAACCGTCGCCGACGATCTGGACATTATTTATAAGTATGAACTGTCAGGAATGATCGGCGACCCAGAAAAGCTGAAAAACCGTCTGATCAACTATTTTGACAACGGCATTAACTGGGACACGTCCAAGGAATTTCTTTTTAAAGGAATACCGACGCCCCCGGCAAAAATCAAAAACGAACAGCCATGAAAAATACAGAATTAAACTACTGTCGAACTCATCACCTTAATCTGGAAGGCGAAGAAGAACTGGTCGCCGGCATCAAGGTCGTGTTCGACAGACTTATCGATCACCTGCTACGCCTTCCGGAGGATACGGATCAACCGACTATCCTGGCCTGCTTCAAACAATGCATGCTTGATATCAACGATTTTGAGCAAGACATCGAAACTGTTGAGCGTGAATCCATATTTGAGAATATCTATGCCTTAGGGGAGATCATGGGGCTTGATCCAGCAACAGAGTACGCCGAGGAATGGCGAGGCGACTGGTGAAAGCTTTGCAGCACCTTCTCACGCTGTACAGCGGCGGCAGGATCACTAGACAGCAACAAAAAATGGGCACCCGACCCAGTCGGCGTGCACATTTTTTGGTAACGGGGACTGGTAACGGGGGCTGATTTATTTACCGATCCAAATAAATCAGCCCCCTTTATCCATCCTATCTATTCAGCATCTGCTTCCGCGTTTTTTATCAGCCGCTTCAGCATTTTGTTCATGTGCTCATAGCGCTTCTCAACGACCTCCATGCGAGACGCTACCGTCGGTGTTTCCGATGACTCCGGCGCCACATACGGGTCGTAGACAAGCCCGTATCGTTTCGCGATTTCTTTCATCTGGTCTTCGGTGGCTTTCATCCTGCTTTCAAGAGCGTTCAAGCGCGAGTCCACATCAGTTGCCGCGCCAGGATCTTTACCCACCGCCTTGGCATCCGGCCCCTCATTAATGGAGAGTATGCTGTTGACCATTACTTCCGTTTTTATTTCAGCGCTTTCAAGACGTGCATCTAATTTTTGCTGTTCTGTCGCGGAAGGATCGTTGACGCTTACCGTACCGTCTGCGTTCTTTTCTTCAGCGCCCGGCATTTTAGCTTGTGCGTCAATCCTGTCCGTTATGGCGCGAGAAGCTATATGTTCCCCGGCAGTAAAGGGCAAGCCAATCAGTGCGCTTACGCCATGATTTATAAACGCGCTACGAGCACCGCTGGCGAGTTGACTCGAAATTGGCGGAAACACGTTTTTATTGTGCAAGTTTGAAATTGTTTTCGAACTGTTGACGGCATCGTTCGACCCATTTGGCCCACCCACTGGTTTTGGCTTTGGGGTTGGCTTTGGCGGCTTTGGTGTTGGCGTTGGCGTTGGCGGCTTCGGTGGCTTTGGGGTTGGCGGCTTTGGCTTTGGCTTGAAAAATTTAAAAATCCCGCGTTTAGTCCTGGTTCTCATCTCCTCTTCACTCGCCATTGGATACTGAGAAGAACGCCCGCTCTCATTACCCAAATCGCGTTCAACTTTCGCGCCGCTCGCAACTACTTGCTGTTTATCTGCAACTATCGGCGCTTTGACACCCGGAGTGTCAGGTTGAACCGACGGAATCTGCAAATGGGTATACGACTGATCAGACAGCTTCATAACTACACCTCTTAAATTTAATTGAGAGAGTGCTCCCTGCAACCTCGATGTTTAAGTGACATTTCACACACAGAGGTTCCGGCGTTTAAAAAAAACCGCACTAAGACGAATACAAGCTGTTGCAACACCCCTCTGCTCAAGCCATTTAAGCGTGTATATGAACGTCACCACCTACTTTTCTTGCCCCAACAAAAATGGGCACCCGACCCAGTCGGCGTGCCCATTTTTTCTACCACCCCGCCTCCCTTCGAGGCGATACCACTCTTACGGGTTGACGCTGTCTTTGAGCGACTTGCCCGGCTTGAACGCAACGGTGTTGCTGGCCTTGATCTTCACCGGCTCGCCGGTTTGCGGGTTCTTGCCGGTGCGGGCGCCGCGATGGCGTTGCAGGAAGGTGCCGAAGCCAACCAGGGTGACGCTGTCCTTGCGGTGCAGGGCGCCGGTGATTTCTTCGAGAACGGCGTTGAGGACGCGGTTGGCCTGTTCTTTGGTGAGATCCGCTTTTTCAGCGATGGCGGCTGCGAGTTCTGGTTTACGCATGAGTGAAGCCTCTTTGACGGTTTTTTGTTGTTATGTCCGTGCTGCTCTCTAACGGAGCAGCGCCCAAGGCGCCGCAGGCTCTACTCTGCGGCAGACGGGAGTGAGGATGGCATGCCCTCCGACGCTGCGCCAGTGTCGCGGCGACCTTTCTGGGGGTAGGAACGTGCTGATTCCGACAGAACGACCGCTATTTACGCCAGCAACGGTGGAAGTTCTTTGTTCAGGGCCAGTTTGTCCATGACAGCGCCGCCGGTCAGCGCATAACCCAGCAGGCGGCCGCTGGCGTCGCGGCACAGCGCCTTGATATCGGCACCCTGGCCTTCGACGCTCCACACGCCTTCGCTGCCCCGTGGCGGTGGCGAAACCACCAGCGGGCAGATCGGGGTTTTCACGGTGATGGGCATTGGCCCGTAGCTGACCGCCGTCGCATTGCCGGCCAACGTCTGGGCCAGGGCGCGGGCGCAGCTCATCAGTGGCATCACGTACAGCAGGTTCAGGCCATCGACCTCGGCGCAGTCGCCCAGGGCGTAGATATTCGCGTGGGAGGTCTTGAGGTGGCGGTCTACCGTGACCCCGCGACCGGTCTGCAAGCCGGCGGCGGCGGCAAGGTCGACCCGTGGGCGCAGGCCGATGGCCGAGACCACCAGGTCGCAGTGGATCACTTCACCGTCCGACAGGTGCGCTTCCAGGCCGTCAGCGCTGCGCTGCAAGCGGTTGAGCACCGGGCCCAGGTGGAAGCGCGCGCCGAGGCCTTCGAGGCCAGCCTGGACCGCAGCGGCAGCGGCCGGGTGCAGCAGGGTCGGCATGACTTGCTCGCACGGCGCCACCAGGTCGATCTCGTAGCCGCCGAGGATCAGGTCATTAGCGAACTCGCAGCCGATCAGGCCGGCACCGAGCAGCAGCACGCGGCGCTTGCCGGCCGCTGCGGCACGAAAGCGCGCGTAGTCTTCCAGGTCATTGATCGGGAAAATCAGCTCAGCCGCATCGCCTTCCACCGGCACACGCACGGTTTCTGCGCCCCAGGCCAGGATCAGGTCGCGATAGGCCACCGCCTCCTCGCCGATCCACAGGCGCTTGTGGCCCGGGTCGATGCCGCTGATGCGGGTATGGGTGCGCACTTCGGCCTTGAGTTGCTCGGCCATGGCGCCAGGTTCAGCCATGCTCAGGCCATCGGCGTCCTTGTTCTTGCCAAAACCGGTGGAGAGCATGGGCTTGGAATAGGAGCGACCGTCATCCGCAGTGATCAGCAGCAATGGGGTCTCGCTGTCGAGCTTGCGAAACTCCCGGGCCAGGTTGTAGCCGGCCAATCCGGTGCCGATGATCACGACAGGTGCGTTCATTCCCTTCTCCTTGTAGTAGGTTTCGTTGCTTAAAAATCAACCGATCTCGATCATTTCGAAATCCATCTTGCCCACGCCGCAGTCCGGGCACAGCCAATCTTCCGGGACGTCTTCCCAACGGGTGCCAGGCAGGATTCCGTCATCCGGCCAGCCGTCTTTCTCGTCGTAGATCAGGCCGCAGACTACACATTGCCACTTCTTCATTACTTGCTTCCTCAGGGTCCAGGCAGGTTGGCCGACGGTCGATAGATCCAGCGTTGCCGTACGGCTCAGGGCGTTTTGTACTGATCGGGGCGTGCAGATGCAAGCGTGATCGACGCAAACGGCGGCCCCACCCCGGCAAAAGGCCAGGGTGCCATGGTAAGCTCGCCGCCTCTTTTGCTGCCAATACTGACTCACCGTGCCGCACTCAATCGCCCTTCCCGATGCTTGCCAATGGCTGACCCAGAGCCTTCTGCGCCCAATGCCTGCGCCCCTGACCGCCAATTGGCTGTTCAACGAAGACTCGCTGACGCGCCGGCTGACGTGGCTGTCCAGCGACGGGTTCAGCGTGACGCCGCTGTTCGAAGGCTGGCAGCCGCTGCGGGACGACGAATGCGCCGCCCTGGGGCTCGCCCCGGCCACCGTCGGCTGGGTGCGCGAAGTGTATTTGCGCGGGCAAGGCCAGCCCTGGGTGTTTGCCCGTAGCGTGGCGTCGCGCAGTGCGTTGCAAGGTGATGGGCTGCACATGGATGAGCTGGGCAGCCGCTCCCTGGGCGAATTGCTGTTCTGCGACCAGGCGTTCACCCGCCAGGCGATCGAGGTGTGCCATTACCCGCGCCACTGGTTGCCCACCGCCGATCAGGCCGACGGGCTGTGGGGCCGCCGCTCGCGTTTCGATCGCGGGGCCTTGAGTGTCTTGGTCGCGGAAATCTTCTTGCCGAGCTTCTGGCATGCCTTGCATGCCCACCCGGAGAACTGCTGATGTATCAACGTCTGCTCAAATCCTTGAACCACCTGAACCCCAGGGCATGGGATTTCATCCAGTTGACGCGCATGGACAAGCCCATTGGCATCTACCTGCTGCTGTGGCCGACGTTGTGGGCACTGTGGATCGCCGGCAAGGGCTCGCCGTCCCTGCTCAACATCGTGATTTTCGTGCTCGGCGTGGTGCTCACCCGTGCCGGCGGCTGCGTCATCAATGATTGGGCCGACCGCAAGGTCGACGGCCATGTGAAGCGCACCGAGCAGCGCCCGCTGGTGAGCGGCAAGATCAGCTCGAAAGAGGCCCTGGTGTTTTTTGCCGTGCTGATGGGCATCAGTTTCCTGCTGGTGCTGCTGACCAATGCCAGCACCATCCTGCTGTCCCTCGGCGGCCTGGCGCTGGCGGCGAGCTACCCGTTCATGAAGCGCTACACCTATTACCCGCAGGTGGTGCTGGGTGCGGCGTTTTCCTGGGGCATCCCCATGGCATTCACCGCCGAGACCGGCAGCCTGCCCGCCACCGCGTGGCTGCTGTATATCGCCAACCTGCTGTGGACGGTGGGGTATGACACCTACTACGCCATGACCGACCGCGACGACGACTTGAAGATCGGCGTGAAGTCCACGGCCATTCTGTTCGGCGATGCGGACCGCGTGATTATCCTGACCCTGCAGGGGCTGGCGCTGGTGTGCCTGTTGCTGGCGGGCGCGCGGTTTGAGCTGGGGGGCTGGTTCCACGTGGGATTGGTTGCGGCGGCGGGCTGTTTTGCCTGGGAGTTCTGGTACACGCGGGACAGGGATCGGCTGAAGTGCTTCAAGGCGTTCCTGCATAACCATTGGGCGGGGTTGGCGATTTTTGTCGGGATTGTGTTGGATTACGGGTTGCGCTAGGTGCCAGCATTTGTAGTGAATGAACTGACGCCTTCGCGAGCAAGCCCGCTCCCACAGGGAAACGCATTCCAACTGTGGGAGCGGGCTTGCTCGCGAAGCTCTTAGCGGCGCTGCTGGCTCAAGGCTTGATCACATGCCAAGCCCCACCCTTGCCATCACCCGTCATGTCCCCAGCCTTCATATCTCCTTTAAAGGTGTAGACCGGCTTGCCTTGGTAAGCCCACTGGCTGGTGTTGTCACTGCGGGTGATGACGGTCCAACCGCCCATCGACTTATCGGTGGATTCAGCCTTCAGCGGCGGCCAGTTCGTCGCGCACTGGTCATTGCACACGGACTTGCCGTCGGCATCCTTGTCGAAGGTGTAGAGCGTCATCCCTTTGTGATCCACCAACATGCCGTCTTTGGTCATCGCCGGGTCCATCGCGAAGGCCAGGGTCGGCAGCGTCAACGCCGCCGTCACCAACAGGGCTTTCCAGGAAACAGTGCGGTAAGTCATCGGAACCTTCCTTTTTTGGTTGTCAGGATTCGGACCCAAAGCGTAGTCCAGAGAGACGCGAATTGCCCAAGCGACTAAATTACTGTCACACGACTGCAATAATTCCGTTATCTAATGCGGCGCAAGACAGTTAAATGACAAGAGGATTTAGGCATGGTTGGCAGGAGCATTCTGATCGTTGACGACGAAGCGCCCATCCGCGAGATGATCGCCGTTGCGTTGGAAATGGCCGGCTACGACTGCCTGGAGGCAGAGAACTCCCAGCAGGCCCATGCCATTATCGTCGACCGCAAGCCGGACCTGATCCTGCTCGACTGGATGCTGCCCGGCACTTCCGGCATCGAGCTGGCCCGCCGCCTCAAGCGTGACGAGCTGACCGGGGATATCCCGATCATCATGCTCACCGCCAAGGGCGAAGAGGACAACAAGATCCAGGGCCTCGAAGTCGGCGCCGATGACTACATCACCAAGCCGTTTTCCCCACGTGAGCTGGTCGCGCGTCTGAAAGCCGTACTGCGCCGCGCCGGCCCGACCGATGGCGAAGCGCCGATTGAAGTCGGCGGCCTGATCCTCGACCCCATCAGCCACCGCGTGACCATCGACGGCACGCCGGCCGAGATGGGCCCCACCGAATACCGCCTGCTGCAATTCTTCATGACCCACCAGGAGCGCGCCTACACCCGCGGCCAGCTGCTCGACCAGGTCTGGGGCGGCAACGTGTATGTGGAAGAACGCACCGTGGACGTGCATATCCGTCGCCTGCGCAAAGCCTTGGGCGATGCCTACGAGAATCTGGTACAAACCGTGCGCGGCACCGGCTACCGGTTCTCCACCAAGGGCTGAGCCAGCCGCTTTTTTTGACTTAAACAGCTGACAAGGACGCATGTTCAAGTGAACCAAAACTGGCATGGCACCCTGATCCGCCACATGCTCCTGTTGGTCACCGGCTGCCTGCTGGTAGGCCTGATCAGCGGCTACTACGGCTGGAGCCTGGCCATCGGCCTCGGCCTGTACCTGGGCTGGACCCTCAAGCAATTGCTGCGCCTGCATGAATGGCTGCGCCAGCACAAACCCGACGAAGCGCCACCCGACGGCTACGGCCTGTGGGGCGAGGTGTTCGACAGCATCTACCACCTGCAACGCCGCGACCAACGGGTACGCGGGCGCCTGCAAGCGGTGATCGACCGGGTGCAGGAGTCCACCGCGGCGTTGAAAGACGCGGTGATCATGCTCGACAGCGACGGCAACCTGGAATGGTGGAACCGCGCCGCCGAAACCCTGCTGGGCCTCAAGACGCCCCAGGACAGCGGCCAGCCGGTGACCAACCTGGTGCGCCATCCGCGCTTCAAGGAATACTTCGAGCAGGACAACTACGAAGAAGCCCTGGAAATCCCCTCGCCCACCAACGACCGCGTGCGCATCCAGCTGTACCTGACGCGCTACGGCAACAACGAGCACCTGATGCTGGTGCGCGACGTAACCCGCATCCATCAGCTGGAACAGATGCGCAAAGACTTCGTCGCCAACGTCTCCCACGAGTTGCGCACGCCGCTGACGGTTATCTGCGGCTACCTGGAGACGCTGCTGGACAACGTCGACGAGATCAACCCGCGCTGGAGCCGCGCGCTGCAACAAATGCAGCAGCAGGGTTCACGCATGCAGACCCTGCTCAACGACCTGTTGCTGTTGGCCAAGCTGGAGGCCACGGATTACCCGTCGGATAACCAACCGGTGGCCGCGCAAAGCCTGTTGCAGACCATCAAGAACGACGCCCAGGCCCTGTCCGGCCAACGCGGCCAGCAGATCACCCTGGAAGCCGACCCGCAGGTCTTGCTCAAGGGCAGCGAAGGCGAGTTGCGCAGCGCGTTCTCCAACCTGGTGTTCAACGCCGTCAAGTACACCCAGGACAAAGGCACCATCCGCATCCGCTGGTGGGCCGATGAACACGGCGCACACCTCAGCGTGCAGGACTCCGGCATCGGCATCGACGCCAAGCACCTGCCGCGCCTGACCGAGCGCTTCTACCGCGTCGATTCGAGCCGCAACTCCAATACCGGCGGCACCGGGCTCGGCCTGGCGATCGTCAAGCATGTGCTGCTGCGCCACCGCGCGCGCCTGGAGATCAGCAGCGTGCTGGGCCATGGCAGCACGTTTACCTGCCATTTCCCGCCGTCGCAGGTGACCCGCTCGCGGGTCCTCAGTACCGACGAATAACCCCCAGGCGACACAGGACTAAATGTGGGAGCTGGCTTTTGTGGGAGCGGGCTTGCTCGCGAAAGCGGTGTATCAGTC
>NZ_JANLGL010000088.1:0-23187 GCF_024655625.1 Pseudomonas sp. 18.1.10 | reverse complement strand
ACCGATCAAACTGTGGGAGCTGGCTTGCCTGCGATAGCGGTGGGTCAGCTGCATTAGTGCCGGCTGACAGGCCGCCTTCGCGGGCAAGCTCGCTCCCACAGGGGATTGTCGCTGCCTTTTAAATGCGGCCGAGCATTTCCTTGGCTTCGCCGCGCTGGGATTCGTCGCCCTCGGTCAGCACCTCGGACAAGATATCCCGGGCACCATCCGCATCGCCCATGTCGATATAGGCCTGGGCCAAGTCCAGCTTGGTTGCCACCTCATCGGTGCCCGACAGGAAGTCGAATTCCGGCTCATCGCCACCCAGTGCCGCGTCTTCTGCGGTAAAGGACGGTTCGATGGACGGATGCTCCAGGCTCTGGGACAGACGGTCCAGCTCGGCATTGACGTCGTCCAGCTCGGATGCGAACGCGTCAGGCTTGGCAGCTGTTTCTGGCTCATCGGCCAGGGACAGGTCGAAGTCTTCCGGCAGCTCGAAATCATCCAGTGCGGCAGGCGCCAGGGTGGGTGGTTCGACCCCAGGCACATCCTGCATCTGCTCCTCAAGACCGGACAGGAAATCGTCATCGGACTGGGTGGACGCCGGCGCATCCAATTGCAGGTCCAGATCGAAGTCAGACAGATCGTCCGGACTGGCTTTTGCTTCAACTTGTTGCTGCAACGCGGATTCGAAGGTCAGCACATCTGCAGGTGATGCCGCTTCCAGATCGTCCAGGCTCAGGTCGAAATCAGTGTCGAAGGCCTCTGGCTCCGGCGTCGGCGCGGCTGGCTTGTCTTCCAGCAGGTCCTTGACGTATTGCGCATCCAGGGCCGCCGCGGCCACCGCGGCACTCACACCCGCCGCCAACACCGCCATCGCCGGGAAGCGCGACTTGAGCAGCTCGACCTGGGCATGGTTGTCACCATTGGCCACCAGTTGGCGCTCCTGGGTGACGAAGCCGTCCTTGTCGCTCTGCAGGCCGTAGACTTCCATCAGCTTCAACCGCAGGTCGCTGCGCTTGGGCTCTTGCTTGAGCGCTTGCTCCAACACGTCGGCGGCCTGGTTCAGGTGACCACGATCAAGCAGGGATTGGGCCTGGGCCAACGCATCATTGGCGTTGGCAGGAGCCACGGCCACCGCCAGCGGGGCGAGCACCGAAGCAACGGTCGGCACCACGACGGCCGGCTCAACCACTGGAGCAGGGGCTGGAGCCGCCGCCAGCTTGACGCTCGGCGCCGGCACTTCCAGGCCTTCGAAGCTGTCCGGTGGCAGGTCCTGATCGATGTTCGAGGTAAATTCCGGCTCTTCGGCCAGGGCACGGGCCATGCGCAGGTGCTTTTCTTCTTCACGACGGGCGTTGCGATGACGCAGCACCAGCAGCAGCAACAACAGCGCCAGCAGGGCAGCGGCGCCACCCACCACGCCCAGGACAACCGGGTTGGTCAGCAGGTCATTG
Organism: Pseudomonas sp. 18.1.10; assembly: GCF_024655625.1. Classification (NCBI taxonomy): domain Bacteria; kingdom Pseudomonadati; phylum Pseudomonadota; class Gammaproteobacteria; order Pseudomonadales; family Pseudomonadaceae; genus Pseudomonas; species Pseudomonas sp. 18.1.10. The sequence goes on along the minus strand of NZ_JANLGL010000088.1, from coordinate 21,751 downwards.
AATTGGCCATCGTTACTGGCAGGGGCCGCCTCAGGCTTAACGGGCTCCGGGGCCGGGGCCGTCGGCGCAGGCGTGGCTGCCGGTGCAGATGGCGCTGCCGGAGTTGCCGCCGCGGGATCACCGGCCAATTGGGCGGGAATCACCGCAGGCACTGCCGCCGGGTCGCCCTTTTCGGCTTGCAGGCGCGCCAGTTGATCGTTCTTCAGTTGAATCAGTTTTTGCAGCTTGTCCAACTGGCTTTGCAGGTCCGCCGCACGGCTTTTCAGCTCGGCGTTGTCACGACGGGTGGTGTCCAGTTCTTCCTGGGTCATCGCCAGCTTGTCGCTCAGGGCACGGCCATCAGCGGCCTTGCCTTTCGTGCCCTTCTTGGCGGACTCGGCCGAGACCAGGCTTAAGTTGTCCTTGGCGTTGGTGCTCGCCGGTGCACTGCCCGCCTGGGTGCGCTTGGTGGCATCCAGTTGCTGCTTGCCTGCGACCTGGTTGGTCGCCCCGCGACGGCCCTGGCGCCAGGCAGCATTTTGCGCCGTCACTTCGGCAATCGCCTCGGGCTGCGGCAGTGCGGTGCTTTGTACGGTGTCCGGCAGGCGCAGGACCTGGCCGGTTTTCAGGCGGTTGATATTGCCATCGATAAAGGCATCGGGGTTAAGTGCCTGGATCGCCAGCATGGTCTGCTGGATCGAGCCGCCATTGCGGTTCTTCGCGGCAATTTCCCACAAGGTGTCGCGGGAAGTGGTGGTGTGCTGCGCTGCCTTGCTCGCACCAGGCGCGGGACTGGCCGGCGCCGACACACGCGGTGCAGGCGCTGTTGCGGCCGGCTGGTCAAACTTGGCCGGGTCCAGCAGCACGCTGTAGTCGCGCATCAGGCGGCCGTTGGGCCACTGCACCTGCAACAGGAAACGTACGTAGGATTCCGGCAACGGCTTGCTGGAGGTGACGCGCACCACACTGCGACCGCTGGGATTGACCACTGGCGTAAACACCAGGTCATTCAGAAACGCTTGGCGATCGACCCCCGCATCCACAAACGCCTGGGACGAAGCCAGGCTCGGCGTGATCTCGGAAGCCGTGAGGCCGCCGACATCGAGCAATTCGATTTCCACCGACAACGGCTGGTTCAACTGCGACTTGAGGGTCATTTCCCCCAGTTGCAGCGCCTGCGCCATACCGGAGGACAGCGCCGAGGCGGCCGCTATTGCTAACACCAGTTTGCGAACTTGAACCATAGCCTCATCCTTTGTTTGAACACTCCCCGGCCTGCGAGAAGGTTGGTAACCGCTGCCATAAGGCATGGCGAGCCGATAGGTCACCGACACGCTTCTGTTCCTGCTTGGGGCCAAGCATAGCGCCTGGTTAGAATCAATCTACAAATTGCCGCCAAGTATCTTTTACACAAGGTCTTTTATCAACAACTGCGCCAGTTGTACGGCATTCAGTGCGGCGCCTTTGCGTACGTTATCTGACGTCAACCACAGATTTAGTTCCGCCGGATCGTCCACCCCGGCGCGAACCCGTCCTACGTACACAACGTCTTGTCCTACCGCATCGCCAACCGCTGTTGGGTAATCACCCTCCTCCACCCGCTCTACACCCGGCGCTGCGTCGAGTGCGCGGTTAACAGCGGCAAGATCGACCGGCGCAGCCAGTTGCAACGACACAGTCAGGCTATCGCCAAAAAACACCGGGGCTTGAACGCAAGTTGCGGAAATCTTTAGTAAAGGAGATTCCAGCACGGCGCGCAGTTCGTGTACGAGACGCTTCTCCAAGGCTGTATGACCTTGGGCATCTGGCGTACCGACTTGTGCCAACAGGTTGAAGGCCATCTGCCGATCAAAAAACTTCGGTTCCAGCGGACGCACATTCAGCAGCTCGGCGGTTTGCCGCGCCAGCTCGCTCACGGCTTCGCGCCCCTGGGCAGACACCGCCAGGCTGGCGGTGACGCTCACCCGCTGGATATCCAGCAAGCCGCGCAAGGGCGTCAGGACCACCGCCAGGTTGGTGGCGGACGGGCTTGGGCTGGCGAGCTGGAACGGTTTTTTCAGGCCACCCAATACGTGCGCGTTCGCTTCCGGCACCACCGGTGGCGCTTGCTCTGCCGGCAAGGCGCCCGACAGGTCGATCACTGCACAACCGGCCGCCGTGGCACGCGGGGCAAAACTCAAGGTCACTGCCGGCCCCGCGGCAAAAAACGCCAGTTGCACCTTTTTGAAATCGAACTCGTCAACTTCCTTGACCCGCAGGTTCTTGCCGCGAAACGGCACCGAGGCACCGGCCGAGTTATTGCCGGCCAGCAGATACAGGGTGCCCACCGGGAAATCCAGCTCTTCGAGGATCTGCACCAGGGTTTCACCGACGGTGCCGGTGGCGCCGATCACGGCGATTTCAAAGGTCTGGGTCATGGGGGCTGCCTCGGGCATTGCGGGGGGAGCGGCACTTTACCGGGTGGTGGGGTAATTGGGCCAGTGTTTGTGGTGAAGCTGATGGCCTCTTCGCGAGCAAGCCCGCTCCCACATTCGACCGAGTTTCTCCAGTTGAAATGCAATCAAGTGTGGGAGCTGGCTTGCCTGCGATGGCGGTCTAAAACACAACAAAAAACCCGCGCCTGTCACCAGAACGCGGGTTTCTTGATTGCCTCAAGCGATCAACGCTCCAGCAAGATCCGCAGCATGCGACGCAGCGGCTCAGCCGCGCCCCACAGCAGTTGGTCGCCAACCGTGAACGCGCCGAGGAACTGGCTGCCCATGTTCAGCTTGCGCAGACGACCCACCGGTACATTCAGGGTGCCGGTGACCTTGGTCGGGCTCAGCTCCTGCATGCTGATCTCGCGGTTGTTCGGCACTAGCTTGACCCACGGGTTGTGCGAGCTAATCAACGATTCGATATCGGCGATCGGCACGTCCTTGTTCAGCTTGATGGTCAACGCCTGGCTGTGGCAGCGCATGGCGCCAATGCGCACGCAGATGCCGTCCACCGGGATCGGGCTCTTGAAGCGACCGAGGATCTTGTTGGTCTCGGCCTGGGCCTTCCACTCTTCGCGGCTCTGGCCGTTCGGCAGCTCTTTGTCGATCCACGGGATCAGGCTACCGGCCAACGGCACGCCGAAGTTTTCGGTCGGGTACGCATCGCTGCGCATGGCTTCGGCCACACGACGGTCGATGTCGAGGATCGCACTGGCCGGGTCGGCCAGTTGATCGGCGACAGCGGCGTGGGTCGCGCCCATCTGCTTGATAAGCTCACGCATGTTCTGCGCGCCGGCACCGGAGGCCGCCTGATAAGTCATGGCGCTCATCCACTCCACCAGGCCGGCTTCGAACAGGCCACCCAGGCCCATCAGCATCAGGCTGACGGTGCAGTTGCCGCCGACGTAGTTCTTGGTGCCGGCATCCAACTGCTGGTCGATGACCTTGCGGTTCACCGGGTCGAGGATGATCACGGCGTCGTCCTGCATGCGCAGGCTCGATGCGGCGTCGATCCAATAGCCCTGCCAGCCCGCTTCACGCAGCTTGGGGAAGACTTCACTGGTGTAGTCGCCACCCTGACAGGTCACGATCACGTCAAGGGTCTTCAACTCTTCAATGCTGTAGGCGTCCTTGAGCGGGGCAATATCCTTGCCCACGGACGGCCCTTGGCCACCAACGTTCGAAGTGGTGAAAAACACCGGCTCAATAAGATCGAAATCCTGCTCTTCCAGCATCCGCTGCATGAGCACGGAACCGACCATACCGCGCCAACCGATCAGACCTACACGTTTCATCGCAACTACACCTTGTTAAAAAGTGGGCCGCCTTGCAGCAACAACTGCAAGCGGGCCCGAGAGATTACAGATTCCGCAGCGCGGCGACTACTGCGTCGCCCATTTCTTGCGTACCGACTTTGGTGCAACCCTGCGACCAGATGTCGCCAGTGCGCAAACCCTGGTCCAGCACCAGGCTCACGGCGTGCTCGATGGCATCGGCCGCGTCGCTCAGGTTGAAGCTGTAACGCAGCATCATCGACACCGACAGAATCGTCGCCAGCGGGTTGGCAATGCCCTGGCCGGCGATGTCCGGCGCCGAACCGTGGCAAGGCTCGTACATGCCCTTGTTATTGGTATCCAGGGACGCCGACGGCAGCATGCCGATGGAACCGGTGAGCATCGACGCCTGGTCGGACAAGATGTCGCCGAACAGGTTGTCGGTGACGATCACGTCGAACTGCTTCGGTGCACGCACCAGCTGCATGGCGGCGTTATCGACGTACATGTGGCTCAGCTCAACGTCCGGGTAGTCCTTGGCCACTTCTTCGACGATTTCGCGCCACAGTTGGCTGGAAGCCAGCACGTTGGCCTTATCCACCGAGCAGACCTTCTTGCCACGCACGCGGGCCATGTCGAAACCGACACGGGCAATACGGCGGATTTCACTCTCGCTGTACGGCAGGGTGTCGTAGGCCTGGCGCTCACCGTTTTCCAGCTCGCGCACGCCCCGTGGCGAGCCGAAGTAGATACCGCCGGTCAGCTCACGCACGATCAGGATGTCGAGGCCCGCGACCACTTCCGGCTTGAGGCTCGATGCGTCGGCCAGTTGCGGGTACAGGATCGCCGGGCGCAGGTTGCCGAAAAGGCCCAGTTGCGCACGGATTTTCAGCAGGCCGCGCTCAGGGCGGATGTCACGCTCGATCTTGTCCCACTTCGGGCCACCCACAGCGCCGAGCAGTACAGCGTCGGCCGCGCGGGCGCGGTCCAGGGTTTCATCGGCCAGGGGCACGCCGTGCTTGTCGATGGCCGCGCCGCCGATCACGTCGTGGCTCAGCTCGAAGCCCAGGCTGTACTTGCTGTTGGCCAGTTCCAGGACCTTGACCGCTTCGGCCATGATTTCCGGACCAATACCGTCGCCAGGGAGAATCAGAATCTGCTTGCTCATGCGTTCCTCATTTCATCAAGCGACCCGCCCGTGGGCAGGTCGGGAAAAATCAATCAGCGTTCGGCAAAGACCACCAGCACGTCGGTGCTGAAGGTGCCGTCGGCTTGAATCTCGTAGTAGTCGCGTACTTCCTGGCCCATCGCCTGTTGCAGCGCCAGGATGGCCGCGCGCAACACTTCGGGTGTGCGCATGCGTTCGACCCACGAGCTGTACTCCAGGCGCAGGCGCTGGCGGCTGCTGGTGCGTACGTGCAAACCGGACTCGCTGAGCTGTTGCATCCACTCGGCGGCGGAGTAATCGCGCACATGGCTGGTGTCGCGCAGCACTTCGACGGTTTGCAGGTAAGTGTCCAACAACGGGCTGCCCGGTGACAAGACGTCGACAAAGGCCGCCACGCCGCCCGGTTTAAGCACGCGGCGCACTTCACGCAAGGCCAGGCCGAGGTCACTCCAGTGGTGCGCCGAGTAACGGCTGAACACGAAGTCGAACTCGCCGTCGGCGAACGGCAGCCGTTCGGCGGCGCCATGGACGGTGCGGATGTTGCCCAGGCCACGGTCGCTAGCCGCGCTCGCGACGACATCGAGCATCTGTTGGGACAGGTCGTAGGCGACCACTTCTTTCACCAGTGGCGCGACGTGGAAGCTGACATGACCGGCGCCGCAACCCAAGTCCAGCAGTCGTGCACTGCCCTGCCCGGCCAGTTCGGCCTGGAGCAGCGCGAATTCGGTGCCTTGGGCGTGCACGGCGCTGCTCAGGTAGGCCGAGGCTTGCTCGCCGAATTGTTTTTGCACGACTTGGGTGTGGGCGGTGGTGGTCATGGTGGTTTTCCTTGGGACTTGTGTTGTGTGTGCTGCCGCTTTCGCGAGCAAGCCCGCTCCCACATTCGACCGAGTTCCTTCAGTTGAAATGCAGTCAAATGTGGGAGCGGGCTTGCTCGCGAAGGGGCCAGTCCTGCTTACATCAAATCAAGCATCGCGAAACAACCAAGGCTGGCTAGCCCGGTGCTTGGCCTCAAACGCCGCAATCGCATCACCGTCCTGCAAGGTCAGGCCAATATCGTCCAGGCCGTTGATCAGGCAATGCTTACGGAACGCGTCCACCTCAAAGTGATACACCTTGCCGTCCGGGCGGGTCACGGTCTGCGCCGCCAGATCGACGGTCAGCTGATAACCCACATCGGCTTCAACCTGCTTGAACAACTCATCCACTTCGGCATCGCTCAAGATGATCGGCAGCAAGCCGTTCTTGAAGCTGTTGTTGAAGAAGATGTCGGCATAGCTCGGCGCGATGATGCTGCGAAAGCCATATTCTTCCAGGGCCCACGGCGCGTGTTCACGGCTGGAGCCGCAACCGAAGTTTTCGCGGGCGAGCAGTACGCTGGCGCCCTGGTAACGCTCGGCGTTGAGCACGAAGTCCTTGTTCAGCGGGCGCTTGGAGTTGTCCTGGTAGGCGTAGCCCACGTCCAGGTAGCGCCACTCGTCGAACAGGTTCGGGCCGAAACCGGTGCGCTTGATCGACTTCAAGAACTGCTTGGGGATGATCTGGTCGGTGTCGACGTTGGCACGATCCAAAGGAGCGACAAGGCCGGTGTGTTGGGTAAAAGCACGCATCGGGTATTCCTCAAATCAATTCGCGAACGTCGATGAAACGACCGTTGACGGCAGCCGCAGCGGCCATGGCCGGACTGACCAAGTGGGTACGCCCACCCGCGCCCTGGCGCCCTTCGAAGTTACGGTTGGAAGTGGACGCGCAATGCTCGCCCGACTCCAGGCGGTCCGGGTTCATCGCCAGGCACATCGAGCAGCCCGGCTCACGCCATTCAAAACCGGCTTCGAGGAAGATCTTGTCCAGGCCTTCGGCTTCGGCTTGTGCCTTCACCAGGCCCGAACCCGGCACCACGATGGCTTGCTTGATGGTCGAGGCCACCTTGCGGCCTTTAGCGATGACCGCCGCAGCGCGCAGGTCTTCGATCCGCGAGTTGGTGCAGGAACCGATGAACACGCGATCCAACTGGATGTCGGTGATCGCCTGATTGGCCTGCAAGCCCATGTACTTCAAGGCGCGCTCGATGGAACCGCGCTTGACCAGGTCGGTTTCCTTGGCCGGGTCCGGCACGTTCTGGTCAACGGCCAACACCATTTCCGGCGAGGTGCCCCAGCTGACTTGCGGCTTGATCTGGGCAGCGTCGAGCTCGACCACGGTGTCGAACACCGCATCGGCGTCGGAGACCAGGTCTTTCCAGGCTTCGACCGCAGCATCCCAGTCGGCACCGGCCGGTGCAAAAGGACGGCCCTTGACGTATTCAACGGTCTTTTCGTCCGCCGCCACCATGCCCACGCGGGCACCAGCTTCGATGGACATGTTGCAGATGGTCATGCGGCCTTCGATGGACAGGTCGCGAATGGCGCTGCCGGCGAACTCGATGGCATGGCCGTTACCGCCAGCGGTGCCGATCTTGCCGATCACGGCGAGGACGATGTCCTTGGCGGTCACGCCGAACGGCAACTGGCCTTCGACTTTAACCAACATGTTCTTCATCTTCTTGGCGACCAGGCACTGGGTGGCGAACACATGCTCCACCTCGGACGTGCCGATACCGTGGGCCAAGGCACCGAATGCACCGTGGGTCGAGGTGTGGGAGTCGCCGCAGACCACGGTCATGCCCGGCAAGGTTGCACCCTGCTCCGGGCCGATCACGTGGACGATCCCTTGACGCACGTCATTCATCTTGAATTCGGTGATGCCATATTCGTCGCAGTAGTCGTCGAGGGTCTGCACTTGCAGGCGCGAGACGGTATCAACGATGGCATCGATGCCGCCCTTGCGCTCAGGGGTGGTCGGGACGTTGTGGTCCGGGGTGGCGATGATGGAGTCGACGCGCCAAGGCTTGCGCCCGGCCAGTCGCAGGCCTTCGAACGCTTGGGGCGAGGTCACTTCATGGATGATGTGACGGTCGATATAGATCAGCGACGAGCCATCGTCGCGCCGTTTCACTTCATGGGAATCCCAAAGCTTGTCGTAAAGCGTTTTGCCGGCCATCAGTCGGTCCTCATCATCGGTCTTTCTATGCCCTGGGCATTTCAATAACCCTTTGGCTTGTGAGGCTGATGGTATGGCGCTACATTAAATAACTCAAATTCATATTTTTTATGCTTTGGATTACCAACTGGAATACCACAATGGACCTGGCCAACCTCAATGCCTTTATTGCCATCGCCGAGACCGGCAGCTTCTCCGGCGCCGGTGAACGCCTGCACCTGACGCAACCGGCCATCAGCAAACGCATCGCCGGCCTGGAACAACAATTAAAGGTGCGCCTGTTTGACCGCCTGGGGCGTGAAGTCGGCCTGACCGAAGCCGGACGGGCCTTGCTGCCACGGGCTTATCAGATCCTCAACGTGCTCGACGACACCCGCCGTGCCCTCACCAACCTCACCGGGGAAGTCAGCGGGCGCCTCACCCTGGCCACCAGCCACCATATCGGCCTGCACCGCTTGCCGCCGATCTTGCGCACCTTCACCCGGGAATACCCGAACGTGGCGTTGGATATTCAGTTCTTGGACTCGGAAGTGGCCTACGAAGAAATCCTCCACGGCCGTGCCGAAGTGGCGGTAATCACCCTGGCGCCCGCCCCCCACAACCTGGTGCGCGCCACCCCGGTATGGGACGACCCGCTGGATTTTGTCGTGGCCCCCGAGCACAGCCTGATCGGTAATGGCCGCGTCTGCCTGGCCGATATTGCCGGCCACCCGGCGGTTTTCCCCGGCGGCAACACCTTTACACACCATATTGTCAGCCGGCTGTTCGAGGCCCAGGGCCTGACGCCAAATATCGCGATGAGCACTAACTACCTGGAAACTATCAAGATGATGGTGTCCATCGGCCTGGCCTGGAGCGTTTTGCCACGCACCATGTTGGATGACCAAGTGGCAAGTATCGCTTTGCCAGGCATACAGCTCAGTCGCCAGCTAGGCTATATCGTGCACACCGAAAGGACGCTGTCGAACGCTGCGCGGGCTTTCATGAGCCTATTGGATGCACAGGTCGATCTGCCAGGGATACCGGCATGAAGCTGTGCGGCCTCAAGGTTTACGTAAAACCGCGCCTTACGCCCATCGAGCCAAGGCCCTTTGATAATGCGCAACCCTGTCGATTCCGTGCCACCGTTGCCCCGCATTTACGCCCTTGACCCCCAAGAGGCGGAACAAAGTTGGGACAGTGCGCCGCAATTGCTGGCCGCCCTGAATGCGGCCCGGCTGGGCGCATGGTGCTGGGAAATCGACACCGGGAAAATCAGCTGGTCACGGGGCACCCAGGCGCTGTTCGGCTTCGATCCCCGTGCGCCCTTGCCCAAGGACCTGGATTACCTCGACCTGCTCGCCCCGGCTGACCGCGCCAAAGTCGTCCGCGCCTTCCATGCAGTGCTGGCCGGCGAACCGTTCGAACAGGCGATGCGCCATCGCATCCAGTGGCCCGACGGCAGCTTCCACTGGCTGGAAATCAACGGCAGCCTGGCGCCGGACAAGAGCGGGCGCCGCCGAATGATCGGGGTAATCCGTGAGATCACCCACCAGCGTGAGCGGGAAAACGCCCTCGGCCACTCCGAAAAGCGCTTCGCCACGCTGTTTCACCTATGCCCGAACATGGTGCTGCTGACCCGCCAGGCTGACGGACTAATCAGCGAGGCCAACCAGTATTTCGAGATTCACTTCGGCTGGCCGGTCGCCGACGCCATCGGCCGCACCACCCTGGACCTCGGCCTGTGGCGCCACCCCGAGCAACGTGCGCAACTGGTCAAGGCCACCCAGCGCAAGGGCGAACCCATCACCATGGAGGTGCAGTTCTGCGCCAGCAACGGCCAGATCCACGACGGCACCCTCAGTGCGCAAAAGGTCGAGCTGGACGGCGAGGCGTATCTGATCAGCACCTTTCTCGATACCACCGAACGCAAGAACGCCGAACAAGCCCTCAAGGACAGCCAGGAACGCCTGGACCTGGCCCTGGATTCGGCGCAATTGGGCACCTGGGACTGGCACATCCCCACCGGCATGCTCTACGGCTCGGCCCGCGCCGCCCAACTGCACGGCCTGCCGCCCGAACCATTCCACGAGTCCTTCGATGCGTTTTTCGAGGGCATGTCCGATGCAGACCGCGAGGGCATGCGCAACGCCTACCGCAGCCTGCGCGAAGGTCCGGACGGCAATTACCAATTAACCTACCGCGTGCAGGTCGAAGACGGCAGCCCGCGCTACCTGGAAAGCCGTGCGCGCCTCTATCGCGATGAGGCCGGCAAGCCGCTGCGCATGGCCGGCACCTTGCTGGACATCACCGACCAAGTCGAACGCGAACAACGCCTGAGCGCCTCCGAAGAGAAATTCGCCAGCCTGTTCCAGGCCAGCCCCGACCCCATCTGCGTCACCGCCCTGGACAGCGGTATGTTTATCGAGATCAACCCAGCCTTTACCCAGACCTTTGGCTGGGCCGCCGCCGAGGTGATCGACAAAAGCGCCGAGCAGATCGGCTTGTGGGACGACTCGAGCAAGCGCCTGCAACGTATCGAGCGGGTGATTCGCGAACAGTCATTGAGCAATGTGGCCATCGTCGTCCATCACAAGGACGGCCAGAGCCTGACCTGCGTGATCTCCAGCCGATTGATAACGGTCAGCGACCAACCGTGCATCGTCACCACCCTGCGCGACATTACCCAGCAGCAACGCTCGGAAGCGGCGCTCAAGGCCAGTGAAGAGAAATTCGCCAAGGCATTCCATTCCAGCCCCGACGCGATCTCCATTACCGAACGCGACACGGGGCGTTATGTGGAGGTCAACGACGGTTTTTGCCGCTTGACCGGCTATCGCGCCGAAGAGGCCATCGGGCTCACGCTCTACCAGATCGGCATCTGGGCCGACGAGAACCAGCGCGCCGCACTGCTGGCCGAGCTGCAGATCAAAGGGCGCATCCATCATCTGGAAATGCTCTGGCACAACAAACGCGGCGACGTGCTGGCGGTGGAGGTCTCGGTCGAACCGATCACCCTCAATGAAATGCCCTGCCTGCTGCTGACGGCCCGCGATGTCAGCCTGCTGAAAAACGCCCAGGCGCAGATCCGCCACCTGGCGTACCACGACCCCCTGACCAACCTGCCCAACCGTGCCCTGCTGATGGACCGCCTGAGCCAGCAGATCGCCCTGCTCAAGCGCCATAACCTGCGCGGCGCGCTGCTGTTCCTCGACCTTGACCACTTCAAGCACATCAACGACTCCCTGGGCCACCCGGTGGGCGACACCGTGCTGAAAATCGTCACCGCCCGCCTGGAAGCCAGCGTGCGCATGGAAGACACCGTGGCGCGCCTGGGCGGCGATGAATTTGTGGTGCTGCTCAGCGGCCTGGACGGCACCCGCAACGAAGTCAGCAACCAGGTGCAGGAGCTGGCCGACACCTTGCGCGAATTGCTCTCGGAGCCGATGTTTCTCGACGGCCATCGCTTGCAGGTCACGCCAAGCATTGGCGTGGCGCTGATCCCCGACCACGGTTCCACCCCGGCCGACTTGCTCAAGCGTGCCGACATCGCCCTGTACCGCGCCAAGGACTCCGGGCGCAACACCACGCAGATGTTCCACAACAGCATGCAAAAAACCGCCAGCGAACGCCTGCGCATGGAGACCGACCTGCGCCTGGCCTTGTCCCGTGGCGAGTTCAGCGTGCACTACCAACCCCAGGTGGATGCACGCGGCAACCAGATCATCGGCGCCGAAGCCTTGGTGCGCTGGCAGCATCCGCAGTTGGGGGCACAGTCGCCCACGGAATTTATCAAGGTCCTGGAAGACAGCGGGCTGATCCTGGAAGTGGGCACCTGGATCCTCGACGAGGCCTGCGCGGCGTTCCAGCAACTGATTACGGACGGCCTGATCGACCCGCTCAAGTTCAGCCTGTGCGTCAACATCAGCCCCCGGCAGTTTCGCCAGAACGACTTCGTCGAGCGGGTGGAGCGCAGCCTCAATCAGCACGACCTGCCCTACAGCCTGCTGAAACTGGAAATTACCGAAGGCATCGTGATCCAGAACCTGGACGACACCGTAGCCAAGATGCGCCGCCTGAAAAAACTCGGCGTCAGCTTTGCGATGGATGATTTCGGCACTGGCTATTCATCGCTGACCTACCTCAAGCGCCTGCCGGTGGATGCGCTGAAGATCGACCAGTCCTTTGTCCGCGATGCAACCCACGACCCCAACGACGCGGAAATCATCCGCGCCATTGTCGCCATGGCTCGCAGCTTGAACCTGGAAGTGATTGCCGAGGGGGTGGAGACCCCGGAGCAACTGGCGTTCCTGCAAATGCTGGGGTGCCATGTGTTCCAGGGGTACCTGCATAGCCGGCCGTTGCCGATAGAGGCGTTCAGGCGGTTGCTGGAGTAGCCGTCACACCAACTTCTGCGCCCACAGACTGTTGTTCATCCAACTTGATGAAAGGAGGCTTTCCTTCTTCCCAAACAGGTCAAGCGCGCCGTCAAACACTGCCACTGAGTGCCCAATGCCGGCCAAGGTGCCAATGGCGCCCTTGGCCAGTTCCTCCGCGCTGCTTTCGCGTACGTAGGCAAACAAGCCCAATCGGCGCAGCGCATTACCCGGGAAGTCACCGTCGTTGAGCGTCTGCATGGCCACCTCGAAACTCTGCTTGGCGCGAAAGTCGTTGTTCTCCAATTGCGCACGCTTAGCGCTCACGGCGTACAAGAAGTTGGCATCCTCCAGCAGCGCCGGATCAGTCCCCCGCAGTTGCGACGTTTGCCTGGCCTTGTTCAACTCTTCATGGGTGAGCGGCAATGTGTAACCGTCGCGCATGCTCACTTCATAACCGTTGGGCACTTGCTTCACCTGGCGGAAAATATCTGTCGGTTTTTGCCCGAACCTCATCATCGCGGCCTTGATCGCGGACACCGTCACGCAATTGCCATTGGAGCCCTGATAAAACCCGCCCCAGATATCGCGGGGCTTCTCAGTCGCCGCCTCGGCCGAACGCGACCGCGATGCGCTGGGAAACAGCCTGTAGCCATAGCTGTTTCCGACCTGGAGAGGGAAGCCGCCCTGGTGACCGACCCCATCCACGAGCAGTGCGCTGCCAAAGTTGTGGGTGCCCATCACCGCCACCACCCCCTCTGCGACCATTTCGTTAGGCGGGACATACTGTGAGAGGCCGTACACGCCCATGCCCTGCAAACATCTCAGCGTGGTCTCACCCTGGAGTGTCTTGGCCAAGGCCGCCGCAAAACTGGCATAGCCGCCGACGCTCTGCTTGCGCTTCACAAAGACCGCCAACGCAAAGTTGGCCGCCCGCACAACCTCAGCGTCATCGCCACTGAACCGGGATGCCTGCGCCACTTGCCGCAATTCATCCTGCGAAATCCGGACCTTGAACTCATCCTTCATCGTCACGTCGTAACCGTCACCGGAACGCGTTACCTGGTCGAACATATCGGCAGGCGTAGGGCCCAGCGTCGCCATCATCATCTTGATGACGGCAGCATGGGTAGAGGCGTCAAAGTTTTCACCAAAACGACGCTCGCCAACGCTGAAGGCATTGACCACAGGCTTTGACGCGCCCACTGAGGGCTCAGTGGGTTGCCTGGAGGGAAACTGAGGCCGAGGGGGAGATACAGGGGAACTTAATATCGAAGCGTTCATGGATCATGATTCCTGAGGGATGTGCCCTGAGGTTCGTGGGTTGCAGTGCCCGTCGGTTCCGGGGATCACGTTTCACAATAAGAAAAGGGCACCCTGGGTGCCCTTGCGGAAGGTCTCTAGCCGTTACGCGGCCGCCGCAGGATGGGGCATGCCCAACAAGCGGCTGACCTGCTCCAGATCGGTCTCCCGGCGCATCGCCGTAAACAACTCGACCGCCTCCGGATAATTGCGCGTCAACATTGCCAACCATTGTTTCAGGCGCCCTGGCGCCTGGCGCTCCGTGAGCTGCGCCACTGACTGGGTCCAGAATTCCTGGAGCATGGGCTGCATCTGTGTCCAGGTCATTTCCACGACCTCTTCGCCCGCCCGCGCCGCTGCGATCTGCCGTGCCAGATCAGGCCGGGCCACCAGGCCGCGACCGAGCATGATGTCTTCGGCACCGCTGACTTCGCGGCAGCGCTTCCAGTCTTCGACGCTCCAGATATCACCGTTGGCGAACACCGGCACCTTGACCACATCCTGCACCCGCGGAATCCACTCCCAATGGGCCGGCGGCTTGTAACCGTCGGTCTTGGTGCGCGCATGCACCACGATATGTGCCGCGCCACCTTCAGCCAGCGCCGTGGCGCAGACCAGCGCGCCGTCGGGGCTGTCGAAGCCCAGGCGCATCTTGGCGGTGACCGGGATATGCGCCGGCACTGCACGGCGCACGTGCTCGACGATCTGGTTGAGCAACTCGGGCTCCTTGAGCAGCACCGCGCCGCCCCGGGACTTGTTCACGGTCTTGGCCGGGCAACCGAAGTTCAGGTCGATCACCTCGGAGCCCAGCTCGGCGGCCAGCGCGGCGTTTTCCGCCAGGCACACCGGATCGGAACCCAGCAACTGCACGCGCAACGGCACGCCCGCAGCAGTGTGGGCACCGTGCAGCAGTTCGGGAGCGAGCTTGTGGAAGTACGCCGGGGTGAGCAGGCGGTCGTTGACGCGGATGAACTCGGTCACGCACCAATCGATCCCGCCCACGCGGGTCAACACGTCCCGCAGGATGTTGTCGACCAACCCCTCCATGGGCGCCAAAGCAATTTGCATGGATAACACTCAACAAAAATCGTCGCACAGTTTACTGGGTTTCCTGCGGCAACCGTTAACCCCCTGTCAGGGCGGGGCCATAGCCGTCGAGAAACTCGGCGGGCATGCGCTTGGGCTTGCCGCTGGACATTTCGATGCAGACAAAGGTGGTTTGCGCCCGCAGCAAGGTCGCGCCGTCGCGGGGGCGGACCAGCTGGAAGCGCCGGGTCATTTTCAGGCGCTGGTCCCAGTCGACGATCCAGGTGGCCAGTTGCAGCTCGTCACCCTCGTAGCCGGCGGCGAGGTAATCGATCTCGTGACGCACCACCGCCATGGCGCGGTCCAGGCGGCGGTACTCGGTGAGGTCCAGGCCCAGGCGCTGGGAATGGCGCCAGGCGCAACGCTCCAGCCAGGACACGTAGACGGCGTTATTGGCGTGGCCCAGGCCGTCGATGTCCTCGGCGCCGACCTGCAGGTCGATGATAAACGGCGTTGCCAGATCCCAGCCCATGCCTTGCTCCAGTCGATTGATCTCGGCCGGGCAGTGTATCAGGCGCTTTGTCGCGCCTGTAGACGGCGGCCGGCCAGCAGCGCCAGCACGCCCTCGATCACCCGGGGATCGGCCAGCACTTTCTGGTGACCGCCCTGCTCCAGGCGCAGCAGGCGGCTGTCGAACCAGGCTTCGTGGATGGCTTGGGCGGCTTTGACCGGAACGAAGGTGTCGTCTTCGGCGTGCACGATCAGGCCAGGAATATTCATCTGATAGTGGGCAACGTCCAGATGCTTCAGCGGCATGCCGAAGGTCTGCTCGACCTCGTGGATAAACGCCGAACGGGCCCGTGCTGGCAAACCGACCATCTTGGTGAACCCGCGCAGCACATCGAGGAAACGCGATGGCGCAGCAATACTTACCAAAGCTTCGGTGCGCAACCCCAGTTGCACGGCCAGCATCGCACTGGCCCCGCCCATGGAGTGCCCGACCACCGCCTGCAGCGGCGGCAATTCGGCGGCCGCTTCCAGCATCGCCCGCGCGAACAGCAGCACGTGCGCCTCACGCCCCGGCGACCGGCCATGGGCGGGACCGTCCAGGGCGATCACCGAATAACCGTCATTGACCAGGGCAGTAATCAGGCTGGCGAACTGGGTGGGGCGCCCTTCCCAGCCATGCATCAGCAAGACCGCCGGGCCTTGGCCCCAGCGCAGGGCCGACAGGCCGAAACGCAAGGTGATGCGCTCTGACTGCGCCAGCAGTGGCAACTCCCAGTCGCGGGGTGGCAGGTCGCGCGGGGTCATGAAGGCACGCCGCATCTTGTTGGCCACGGTGTGCGGCGCCAGATGCCCCAGGGTGCCGTTGAAGCGACGAATCCAGGTTAACGTGCCCATCCTTAGAGCCCTCTTTAGCGCACGGCCGACTTGGCGGCGCGCAACACGCGGTCAGACAATTCACCCGGGCCCAGCGCACGCGCCAGGGCCAGGCCACCGATCATCAGCGCCATGTCGGCCAGGGCCTTGTCGGTGTCTTCTGGGCTGGCAGCCAGTTGGGCGGCCATCAGCTCGCAGTGTTCGTTCAGCGCTTGGCGGAACTCGTCCGGCAGGCGGCTCATCTCGCCGACGGTCGCCGGGATCGGACAGGCCTGAACACTGGAGTCGCGGTGCTTGCGCGACAAGTAGAACGCCGCTACAAGGCCTCGGCGCTCTTCACCCGTCAACAGCGCATCCATGTCATCAATGGCCGCACGACGCTTGGCCAGCAGCTCGGTGAACGCCTCCAGCATCAGCGCGTCCTTGCTTTCAAAATGCGCGTAGAAACCACCGACGGTCAGCCCCGCCGCGCCCATGACTTCGCCGACACTCGGCTCGGCCGGGCCACGCTGGATCAACGCCGCGCTGGCAGCCTGCAAAATGCGTTCGCGGGTTTGCGCTTTTTTATCGCTCATCAAAGCCTCCGGTTCTCATGGGTGAATATTATTACCATAATAATATTTGGCAAGCGACAAGCACGACCATTGGTCTGAAGAGAAAGCAGGAGGGAAAGAAAGGAATTGGCCAAACGCCAGACAAACAAAAGGGCCATTCAATAATTGAATGACCCTTAAAAATCCCGCAGAGCGGGTAATCGTGGCGTCCCCTAGGGGACTCGAACCCCTGTTACCGCCGTGAAAGGGCGGTGTCCTAGGCCACTAGACGAAGGGGACACAAACCTTCTGTACAACCGATCAGTGCTGAGAACTGATCTGATTCAAGGACGGTGTGGCCGGAACCTTGAACCTGTAAATTGGTGGAGCTAAACGGGATCGAACCGTTGACCTCTTGCATGCCATGCAAGCGCTCTCCCAGCTGAGCTATAGCCCCGGATTTTTCGCCTCGCGGCGCAGCAGACCTTTCGAGCTGCTTGTTGAAACTGGCGTCCCCTAGGGGACTCGAACCCCTGTTACCGCCGTGAAAGGGCGGTGTCCTAGGCCACTAGACGAAGGGGACAAAACCTTCTGTACAACTGACCAGCGCTGAGAGCTGATCGATTCAAGGACGGTGTGGCCAGACCTTGAACCTGTAAATTGGTGGAGCTAAACGGGATCGAACCGTTGACCTCTTGCATGCCATGCAAGCGCTCTCCCAGCTGAGCTATAGCCCCTCATCGGTGAGGACGGGGCGAATCTTAATGGCGCTTTGGAAGTGTGTCAAATTTATTTTCAACATTTTCCAAAGTTTTTTGCCGGGATAACAATCACTTACCGGCGAAACCCCGGAAAACCGGGGTTTCGCCGTTGCAGCAGGCTGATTAAGCGATAGCGCCCAACAGCTTTTCCCACTCTTTGTTTTCTTTCTTCGAGACACCACCAAGCAAATCAAGGGCTTGGCGCAGACGGAAGCGGGTGAGGTCCGGGCCGAGAATTTCCATCGCATCCAGCACCGACACCGAACTGGCCTGCCCGGTGATCGCGGCAAACATCAGCGGCATGGCATCGCGCAATTTCAATTCCAGGGATTCCACCACCGCCTGGATCGTCGCGGTGATCCCATCCTTCTCCCACTGGCGCAGGCTTTCCAGCTTCCACAGGATCAACTGCATCAGTTGGCGCACCTGGTCGCCCGAGAGCTTCTTCGATTCGAACAGCTTGGCATCGGGGTTCACGCCCCCGGCAAAGAAGAAGCTGGCCAACGGCGCGACCTGGCTGAACGTCTCCACCCTGCCCTGCACCAGCGGCGCGATCTTCATCATGTATTCCGGGTTCAGTGCCCACTGCTGCACACGGCTGGCGAACTCTTCCACCGGCAGGTCACGCAGCCACTGGCCGTTGAGCCACGACAGCTTCTCGATGTCGAAGATCGGCCCGCCCAGGGAAACGCGGGACAGGTCGAAGTTGTCGACCATTTCCTGCAGCGAGAATTTCTCGCGCTCGTCCGGCATCGACCAGCCCATGCGGCCCAGGTAGTTGAGCATCGCTTCCGGCATAAAGCCCATGCGCTCGTAGAACGTCACCGAGGTCGGGTTCTTGCGCTTGGACAGCTTGCTCTTGTCCGGGTTACGCAGCAGCGGCATGTAGCACAGCTGCGGTTGTTCCCAGCCGAAGTATTCGTAGAGCAGGATCAGCTTCGGCGCCGACGGCAGCCATTCTTCGCCGCGCAGCACATGGGTGATGCCCATCAGGTGATCGTCGACCACGTTGGCCAGGAAGTACGTCGGCAGGCCGTCGGTCTTCATCAGCACTTGCATGTCCATGCGATCCCACGGGATCTCGACGTCACCGCGCAGCATGTCCGGCACCACGCACACGCCTTCGCTCGGCACTTTCATGCGGATCACGTGGGGCTCGCCGGCCGCCAGGCGCTGGGCCACTTCTTCCTTGGACAGCAGCAGCGCGCGGCCATCGTAACGCGGGGTTTCGCCGCGGGCCTGTTGCTCGGCGCGCATCTGGTCGAGCTCTTCAGCGGTGCAGAAGCAGGGGAACGCATGCCCCATGTCGACCAGTTGCTGGGTGTACTGCTTGTAGATGTCGCTGCGCTCGCTCTGGCGATACGGGCCGTGTGGGCCGCCGACGTCCGGGCCTTCGGCCCAGGTAATGCCCAACCAGCGCAGGGCATCGAAAATCTGCTGCTCCGACTCACGGGTCGAGCGCACCTGGTCGGTGTCTTCGATCCGCAGGATGAATTCACCACCGTGCTGCTTGGCAAAGCAGTAGTTGAACAAGGCGATGTAGGCAGTGCCGACGTGGGGATCCCCAGTAGGCGATGGCGCGATGCGCGTGCGGACGGTGGTCATGGCGGGTCTCGAATGGGCGATAAAACTAGAATTGAAACAAGGGGCGAATGGTAACAGCCCTCGGCACTTGGGCTCCAGCACCCACCTTATCGAGCATGGCATTTAGGCCAAGCTTCGGTCTCAACGCCCGTCATGGCTATTGGACAGATGCCTGGGTGGCTATATTCCATTACCTCTTGTTACAGACTCTGCCCCCATGCCAGCCCCACTCAAGCGCCGCCTGTTTATCTTCGTGTTTATCGTGATCCTGATCGGCCTGGGTTTCTTCGCCCATTGGTTCTTCAAGGGCCGCTTCTATGAAAGCACCGACAACGCCTACGTGCAGGGCGAAATCACCCGCGTCTCCAGCCAACTAGGCGCGCGCATCGTCGAGGTCAAGGTCGGCGATAACGAACACGTGCAAAAAGGCCAGCTCCTGGTGCAGTTGGAAGGCGACGACTTCCACCTCGCCGTCGACCGCGCCAACGCCGCCCTGGCCATGCGCGAGGCCGAACGCACCCAGGCGCAGAGCAAGCTCACCCAACAAGCCAGCCTGATCGCCGCCGGCGCGGCCAGGGTGGCGTCGAGCCAGGCCAGCCTGGGGCGCTCACAGATCGACTTGTCCCGCGCGCAAACCCTGCGCAAACCCGGCTACGTCTCGGAAGAACGGGTGACCACCCTCTCCGCCGACAACCACATCGCCCGTTCCCAAGTGACCATGGCCGAGGCCGATTTGCAGGGCCAGCGCCAGCAAATCAACGCCCTCAACGCCGAAATCAAGCGCCTCGACGCGCTGATCGCCAACGCCAAGACCGACCTGGCCCAGGCCGAACTCAACCTCACCCGCAGCGAGATCCACGCGCCCATCAGCGGCCTCGTCGGCCAGCGCGCCGCGCGCAACGGCCAGTACGTGCAGGCCGGCGCCTACCTGCTGTCCATCGTTCCCGACCAGGACATCTGGATCCAGGCCAACTTCAAGGAAACCCAGATCGGCCACATGCAACCCGGGCAAAAGGCCCAACTGACCTTCGACGCCTACGCCGACACGCCTATCGACGCCCGGGTCGACAGCCTGTTCGCCGCCTCCGGCGCGCAGTTCAGCCTGCTGCCACCGGACAACGCCACGGGCAACTTCACCAAAGTCGTACAACGGATTCCGGTGAAACTCACGTTTGCCGCGGATAACCTACTGAAGGGCAAGATCCGCCCCGGCATGTCCGTGACCGTCAAAGTGAACATCCAAGACCAGCCTGATGGCCGGTGACCAACTGCTGCGCCCGGTCGGCGAGCCGACCCGGCGCGACTGGATCGCGGTGATGAGCGTGATGCTCGGCGCGTTCATGGCGGTGCTCGACATCCAGATCACCAACTCGTCGCTCAAGGACATCCAGGGCGCGCTGTCAGCCACCCTGGAAGAAGGCTCGTGGATTTCCACCTCCTACCTTGTCGCCGAAATCATCATGATCCCCCTCACCGCCTGGCTGGTGCAGCTGCTCTCGGCGCGGCGACTGGCAGTGTGGGTGTCAGTGGGGTTCCTGATCGCCTCGCTGATGTGCTCCATGGCCTGGAGCCTGGAAAGCATGATCGTGTTCCGCGCCCTGCAAGGTTTCACCGGCGGCGCGCTGATCCCGCTGGCGTTCACCCTCACCCTGATAAAGCTGCCCGAACACCACCGCGCCAAAGGCATGGCCATGTTCGCCATGACCGCCACCTTCGCCCCCTCCATCGGCCCGACCATCGGCGGCTGGCTCACCGAGAACTGGGGCTGGGAGTACATCTTCTACATCAACGTGCCGCCGGGCCTGCTGATGATCGCCGGGCTGCTCTACGGCCTGGAAAAAAAGGCGTCGAACTGGGACCTGCTGAAAAGCACCGACTACCTGGGCATCGTCACCCTGGCGGTGGGCCTCGGCTGCTTGCAGGTGTTCCTCGAAGAAGGCCACCGCAAGGACTGGCTCGAATCGAGCCTGATCGTCAGCCTCGGCAGCATCGCCCTGCTCAGCCTAATCACCTTTGTCATCGTGCAGCTGTCCAAGCCCAACCCGCTGATTAACCTGGGCATCCTCGCCAACCGCAACTTCGGCCTGTCGAGCATCGCCAGCCTGGGCATGGGCGTGGGCCTGTATGGTTCGATCTACCTGTTGCCGCTGTACCTGGCGCAGATCCAGAACTACAACGCGCTGCAGATCGGCGAAGTCATCATGTGGATGGGCGTGCCCCAGCTGTTTCTGATCCCGCTGGTGCCCAAGCTGATGAAATACGTGTCGCCGAAATGGCTATGCACCGTAGGATTCGGCCTGTTCGGCCTGGCGAGTTTTTCCTCGGGCGTGCTCAACCCGGACTTCGCCGGCAGCCAGTTCAACCAGATCCAGATCATCCGCGCCCTCGGCCAGCCGCTAATCATGGTCACCATCTCGTTGATCGCCACCGCCTACATCCTGCCCCAGGACGCGGGGTCGGCGTCGAGCCTGTTCAATATCCTGCGCAACCTCGGCGGCGCCATCGGCATTGCACTGCTGGCGACCTTGCTGGATGCGCGCACCAAGACCTACTTCGATTATTTGCGCGAGGCGCTGGTGCCGACCAATCCGCAGGTGGCGGAGCGGCTGGCCACCTGGGCGGACAAGTTCGGCAGCGACACGGCGGCGCTGGGCAAGCTCAGTGAAATCACGCACCAGCAGGCGCAGATCATGGCCTACAACGATGCGTTTCACTTTGTCGGGTTGGCGTTGGGGATCAGCATGGTCGCGGTGTTGTTGACCAAGGCGTTGCCGGCGGGGCTCAAGGCTGGGGAGAGTCATTGAGACCGTGGTGCCGCTTTCGCGAGCAAGCCCGCTCCCACACTTGACCGCATTTCAAAGTTGGAACAC
>NZ_JANLGL010000087.1:0-23437 GCF_024655625.1 Pseudomonas sp. 18.1.10 | reverse complement strand
TGGCATCGACTGGGTGTGACTGATATACCGAGGCGTCTGCATCGCAGGCAAGCCAGCTCCCACAAAAGCCAGCTCCCACAGAGGGCTGATGCTGAATGGATTCAACACGCTGAGCGCCCATCGCATATAACTGAAAAACCAATCCATATGCGATCCAGCTATTGGATTGTTCATAAGGCTTTGCCTTTAATTCGCCACCTAACTCATTGTTACACGGAGTAAATCAGCGCCTCGTCGCGTTGTAATGAGTCACCGTAGCGCATTAGAGATTAGCCATGAGCAACCCTGTTGCCGTTGCACCCCAGCCCCTGGTCCGCGCGCGTGACCTGTGCAAGGCCTTTGGCACCCAACGGGTGCTGGATCAGGTCAGCCTGGAGCTATACCCGGGCGAAGGCGTGGGTTTGTTGGGGGTGGAAGGCGCGGGGAAGTCCACCCTGGTCAACATCCTCGGCGGCACCCTGGCGCCGGATGACGGTGAGCTGTGGGTCGACGGGGTGCGACAACGGTTTATCTCGCCGTTATCGGCACGCCGGGTGGGGATTGTCGCGGTCCACCAGCGCCCCGACGAAGGCATCGCCCCGGGCCTGAGCGTTGCCGAAAACCTGCTGCTCGACGAACTCTGCCTGCCCGGCGCGGACTTCCTGCTCAACCGCAAAAACCTCCTGCAACGCGCCGAAACCATCGCCGCCGGCTTGGGCCTGGACCTGCCGCTGCAACTGCCGGTCGAACGCCTCGGCCAGGCCGACCGCCAACTGCTGGTACTCGCCCGCGCCTTCGCCCTGCAACCGCGCTTGCTGATCCTCGACGAACCCACCGCCGCCCTGTCAGCCCCCGACGCCGAGCGCCTGCTGGAACTGGTCGATAGCCAGCGCAGCCGAGGGGTGGCCATCCTCTACATCTCCCAGCGCTTGTCCGACCTGCAACGGGTGACCAACCGCGCAATCGTCCTGGAAAACGGGCGGATTACCCGTGAAGTGAACACACGGCATTTGCCGACGGCGGCGTACAGCTTGTTAGGCGATGCGACGCAAAGCGCGTTACCGGAGCAGAACCTGTCGGTGCCGTTTCTTGAGCGGTTTACCCGGACGGGATTTATCCGCAATCGGGCGGAGGGGCGGGTGGTGCGGGAGCAGGTATCTGCTATCGCAGCGCCGGTTGAGGTATTGACCCCCGGGAAGCTCAACCGCCCCTGAGGTTCAGTGCTGCCCCGGCACGTACGCCACACTTCCCTCCTTACGCACCTTGAACAACCGTTCCCCATTGTCCGGTTGCGTGACGATCACCTGATGATCCGCCCCCAGATACGCCAACGGCGTCGGGTCGTCCCTGGTGTATTGCGCGACGATGATCGTGTGCTGGGGATCGAAGCGCTGGCCGCTGGTTTTTTCCAGCCAGGCCATGAATTCGGCGCTGTCGCCCTGGCGTGGAAAGTCTTGGTTTTCGGCGACGTAATAGAAAGGCTTGCCGCCGTTTTGCAGGTACATCGGCAGTTTGTTGTCGGCTTCCACCAGCACGATTTGCCATCGGTTCCAGGGTGCACTTTTCACCGCTTCGGCGCGCACATCGTCGGCGAAGCGGGTCACGCCGCCATTGCCGTTGGTCCAGGGGTAGGCCACGCCGAGTATCAGCAGCAACAGGCTGGCGGCGATGGCGAAACCGGTGCGCCAGCGGGGGCGTGCGGCGGGTTTTTTCAGCAGGTATTCGTGCAGCCACCAGGCGCCGAGCAGTTGGGCAAAGGGCACCAGGGGCAGCACGTAGTAGCTGCGTCGGCTACCACTGGCGGTGAAGAACACAAACAGCAGGCCCAGGCCCCACACCAGCCAGCGCACATTGGGTGGCGTAGTGCGCCAGTGGCGCACGGCCAGCCACAGGCCGAGCAACCAGCAGGGCGCCCATGGCAGGGTGTAGGCGGGCAGGTAGATCAGGTAGGTGTAGATCGGCCCCATATGGTCGAACGGGTCGAAGAAGCGCACCACGTTTTCCCGGAACACCAGGGCCAGGCCGCTTTGGCCGTAGGTCGGGGTGCCGTAGAAGTGGGATAACACGAAGGGCACCGCATACACCGCTGCGGCGATCAGCAGTGCCAGCAGCAGGCGCAGGTTGAGGTGGCGTTTGTAGCGTTGTTCGCTGAGCAGATGGGGCAGCAGCACCAGGCCCGGCAGCACGAAGCCGATCAAACCCTTGAACAGCGACGTCAGCGCCAGCAGCAGGAAAAACACCGTGTAGCGCCCCAGCCGTGTGTCCTCCGGGCCGCGCCAATACCACCACACCGCCGCGAGCACGCCGCACACCGTGAGCACATCTGCCGTGGCGACCCGCGCCCAGAACATGAAATAGAAGGTGGTGGCGAGCATCCAGCCGGCGACCAGGCCGGTGCCCTTGTGCAGCAGGCGCTCGCCGATGAGGTAGACCAGCCATACGCTCAGCCACGCGGCGAGCACCGAGGGCAGGCGCAGTGACCACGGGCCTAGGCCGCCCATCACGTGCGCCAGGCCGGTGATTAGCCAATAGGAGGGCAGGGGCTTGTCGTAATAGGGCTGGCCCTTGAGGTAAGGGTCGAAGTAGTCGCCGCTTTGCAGCATGTGCAAGGCGATGTCGGCCCAGCGCGTTTCCGGGCCCCACAGGTCACGGCCACCGAGGCCCGGCACGAGCATCAGCGCCGTGACGGCGAGCAATAGCAGCAGGGCACGGTGTTGGCGTGGGATGAGCCGGTTCATGGCAGTTTCGGGTAGATGATGAGTTGCAGGTAACCCTTGTCATAGCGGGTGCCGCCGGGGGGCAGTTGCCCGACCTGGCGCATTTCGCTGCTGCTGCCGGCGCGCACCAGCACGCCCACCGAACCTTTCTGGCGCGCGTCTTTCAACCAGCCTTGCACCTGGTCCAGGCTGATTTTGCGCTGCACGCTGTCTGGGTATTGCAGGCCATAGCGCAGCTCGCCTTCGGTTTCATACAAGCCCACTTCTGGCCGTTGCAGGCGCCAGGCCAGGGCGCTGGCGCTTTCCAGTTCGTTGCTGAGCAGGGCGCTGGTTTGCTTGAGCTCGTCGAGGTGTTCCAGCACAAACTGGTCGGGCATCTCGTTGTCGGTGACCTGGGCCGGCATGCTCGCCGGCAACAGGATCACCAGCAAACCAATGCCCAGCACCGGCATCGCCCACAGCGTCAGCGGGCGAAACGCTTGTAGGAGGTTGGCGAGAATCCAGCCCAACAGCACGATAAAGATCAACGACAGGCTGAACATCTCCGCATGGCTGTTGCCGTACGGCGGGCGGCTGATTTGCAGGTAGATCAGCGCGACCATCGCGACCATGCCGATGGCAAAGTTGAGCAGGCCGTTGAGGCAGATCGTGCGGGATTTGCCTTGTTGCAACAGCTCCGTCAACGCATGGCCCATCAGCAACGCCAGGGGCAGCATGCACGGCATGATGTAGGTCGGCAGCTTGCCGTTGCTCAGGCTGAAAAAGAACAGCGGCAACAGCATCCACAAGGCCAGGAAGGCGATCGCCGGCTGGCGCCGTTGTTGCCACATTTTGGTCAGCGTGGCCGGCAGCATCCCCGCCCAGGGCAGGCACGCCACCACCATGATCGGCAGGAAGAACCACCACGGCCGTGCGTGTTGTGCGGTGGCGGAAGTGAAGCGGCGCACGTGTTCGTTCCAGAAGAAGAACCGCCAGTAGTCCGGCTCTTGCACATGAATCGCCCACACCCATGGCAGGCAGAGCAGCAGCGCCACGGCCACGGCCAGCGGGCCATAACGCAGCAACTCACCCAGGCGGCGCTGCCAGAGCATATAGGGCAGGGCGATCAGCACCGGCAGGGCCAAGGCGAGGAAGCCCTTGGTCATGAAACCCATGGCGCAGGCCACGCCCAACACCGTCCACGAGATAAGGCGGCCACGGGTGGCGGGGCTGTCGAGGGCAAACCACAGCGCGACAAGGCTGAGGTTGACCCAGAAGGTGAATTGCGGATCAAGGTTGGAGTAACCCGCTTGCCCGGCAACCAGGCCAAAGCTGAGGTAGAGCAGGGCGCAGGCGAAGCTTTTGCGTGGGTCGTGCCACATCCGCCGCGCCACCAGGTAAGCCAGTAACACGCTCAACGCCGTGGTCAGGGCCGAGGCGATGCGCACACCGAACAGGTTCTGGCCAAACACCGCCTGGCCGAGGGCGATCAACCAATAGCCGGCGGCAGGTTTTTCGAAGTAGCGCACGCCCATGAAGTGGGGGGTGACCCAGTTGCCGCTCAGCAGCATTTCCTGGCTGATCTGGGCGTAGCGGGTTTCATCCGGGATCCACAGGCCGTGCAGGCCCAGGGGCAACAGATAAAACGTGGCGAAGGCCAACAACAGCAGATGCAGGGGTTTAAAGCGAATCATGAAAACGTCGCTCCTTGACGTTCGATGGATGAAAGTTGGGACATAAGAGTCATAGCGCAAACCATCGAAGTTGCCACTAAGTTATTGAAAGTGTTCATGACATCCTTAACTAACAGGCACAGCTAAACATGCCAGAAGATGGCTGTCGTTTGGCTGAACATGGAGAAGTGTTAGAGCTGCTTGAGTGCGTTGGGCCAGTTCTGGTTGTTGACGATGCCCAATACTTTGAACTTGGCGTTGGGCAACACCTGCACGAACAAGGAGCTGCCGTACTGCGGGAAGGTGGCGTGGGGGAAACCCAGGCTCTTCTCGAAGTCGGCGATGCAGCCGCTGTGGGTGACGAACACCAGGTTGCGTCCCGGCACCTTGTGGCTGAGCAATTCCTCGCCCATGGCCGTGCCGCAAACGGCCCGCTCGCCGGACGTAAAGTCGCTTTTGCCAAACATGAAACGCACGGTCTGGGCGGTGCGGATGGCCGGGCTGGCCAACACGTCGCTGCCTGCCATGCCCAGCGCCGCAAAGGCTTTGCCGAGGTTTTCAGCCTGTTGGCTGCCGCTGACCGTCAGCCCTTCGACCGGGCCCAGGCACGGGTTGCTCGAGCGGTCGCAGCGCTCTTCATGGCGCACCAGCACGATCACGTCGCCGTCACGCCACAGCGGCATCACTTGCGAGGTGAGCAGGCGATTGCCGACGCCCAGGTCCCGTGGGGACGCCGGCCACAGCAAGCTGCAACCGAGCAGCACACCGACCACGCCAATCCCCAGCCAAAGCCTGCGCAGGCGCTTGAAAAAGGCCCGGGGCGAGCGCGGTTTGGTCAGGGTAAGGTCAACCACTTCATTCACCATGGGCACCGTCGGCAATGTTGTACGAGTTAGGCGCAATGGCTTTGGCGAGTGCCCTTAGTGAAGCGTGAGGCTGTCACAGGGCCGCTGTCTTTTCGCTGAACGCGTTGCGGTTATAAAGTTGCCCGGTGGGCCAACTAACAAGTTGCCGACCGGTGACACTTGGCCGGTAATGTAGAGAACGGCGAGTGGGCAACCGGTGAAATCCATGTGAAAAATTTGCGTGGACGCGTGAACCAGCCGTTATCCTCGGTGGCAGTCCATTGGTGAGTGCTCCCATGTTGCAGGTGCAAGGTGTCTTTAAAAGCTACGCCACCCCGCAAGGCCCGTTGGCGGTGCTGGCGGGTGTGGATCTGCATCTGCCGGCGCGCAGCAGCCTGGCGCTGATGGGCGAGTCCGGCAGCGGCAAGAGCACCTTGCTGCACCTGGTGGCCGGCCTGGATCGGCTGGATGGCGGCACCATTGCCGTGGGCGAGCAGCGCCTAGATCAACTCAACGAGGCCCAACTGGCCCATTGGCGGCGCACGCAAATCGGCCTGGTGTTCCAGCAATTCAACCTGATCGGCAGTTTGCGCGTGGACGACAACCTGGCCTTCCAGGCGCGTTTGGCGGGGCGCTTCGATGCGCACTGGCAGGCGCATCTGGTGGAGCGCCTGGGCCTGGGGGACTTGCTCAAGCGTTATCCCGAACAGCTCTCCGGCGGCCAGCAGCAACGGGTCGCGGTAGGTCGTGCTCTGGCCTCGCGCCCGGCCTTGCTGTTGGCCGATGAACCTACCGGCAACCTCGACGAAGCCACCAGCGATGACGTCCTGCAATTGCTCCTGGACCTGTTGCGCGACAGCCCCACCAGCCTGTTGATGGTCACCCACAGCCCACGCATAGCCGCGCGCCTGGATCGCCAGGTGGTGCTGCATCGCGGGCATGTCGTGCCTGCGGGCGCCGTGTGAGATGGCGGTATTTTATTGGGCGTTGCGCGCGCTGCTGAGCCATTGGCGGCGCCATCCGGTGCAGTTTTTCAGTGTGCTCACCGGGTTGTGGCTGGCCACGGCGTTGCTCACCGGGGTGCAGGCCCTGAACAGTCAGGCGCGGGACAGTTACGCCCGCGCCAGCCAATTGATCGGCGGTGAACCCCAGGCCAGCCTCAGTGCGCCGGACGGGGCCAGTTTCCCCCAGGCGCTGTTCGCCCAGTTGCGCCGGGGCGGGTGGCCGGTGTCACCGGTGGTGCAGGGGCGGGTGCAACTGCAAGGGCATGCCGATACGCGTTTGCAACTGATGGGTATTGAGCCGCTGTCGTTACCCGGCAGCGGCGCGGTGGCGGGGCAGCGTTTGAGCCAGGCGCAGATGCTGGCGTTTTTTGCGCCGCCGGGGCGTACCTGGATTGCTCCGCAGACTTTGCAGGCCTTGGGCCTGCGTGAGGGGCAGCAGCCGCTGACGTTGAGCGGCCACCAATTGCCACCCCTGCAAGCCCAAGCGGACATGGCGCCCGGCGTGTTGCTGACCGATATCGGCTTTGCCCAGCCGTTGCTGGATATGCCTGGCCGCTTGTCGCGCTTGCTGGTGGACAAGGCCTTTGCTGCCAGCCATCCCACGCCACCGGAGGGTTTGCAGCTGAAACAGGGTGAGGACAACAATCTGTCGCGCCTGACCGAAAGCTTCCATCTGAACCTCGACGCCCTGGGCTTTCTGTCCTTTGTGGTGGGGCTGTTTATCGTGCACGCCGCCATCGGCCTGGCCCTGGAGCAACGCCGTGGCCTGCTGCGCACGTTGCGCGCTTGCGGGGTCAGCGCGCGGTTGTTGATTCTCAGCCTGGGGGTGGAATTGGGCGTGCTGGCCTTGCTCGGTGGTGTGCTTGGCGTCGCCAGCGGCTACCTGCTGGCCAGCCTGTTGCTGCCGGATGTTGCCGCCAGCCTGCGCGGCCTGTATGGCGCCGAAGTGCCCGGCCAACTAAGCCTGAGCCCAGGCTGGTGGGCTGCCGGGTTGGGGCTGAGCCTGCTCGGGGCATTGCTCGCTGGTGCCAACAGCCTGTGGCGTGCGGCGCGCTTGCCATTGCTGGCGTTGGCCAACGCCCAGGCCTGGCATGAGGCCCATGGGCGCTGGTTGCGTCGCCAGGGTTGGGTGGCGGCCGCTGCACTGCTGATCGCGCTGCTGGCCTTGCTGCTCGGCGACAGCCTGGCCGCCGGGTTTGTGTTGATGGCGACGCTGTTGCTGGGCGCCGCACTGGGCTTGCCGGTGATGCTCAACGGGCTGCTCAAGGCGCTGCTGGGGCGCAGCCGCTCGGTGCTCGGCCATTGGTTTCTCGCCGATTGCCGCCAGCAACTTCCGGCCTTGAGCCTGGCGCTGATGGCGTTGCTGTTGGCGCTGGCGGCGAATATCGGCGCGGGCTCCATGACCTCGGGTTTTCGCCAGACCTTCACCCACTGGCTGGAGCAGCGCCTGACGGCCGAGTTGTACCTTAATCCGCAAAATCCCGCGCAGTCGGCGCAACTGCAGACCTGGCTGCAGGCGCAACCGCAGGTGCAAACCGTACTGCCCACCTGGCAAGTCGCGGTGCAACTGCAAGGCTGGCCGGCGGATCTGTTTGGCGTGGTCGATGACCCGACCTATCGCCAGCACTGGCCGTTGCTGGAGGCGGCCAGTGATCCCTGGGACCAATTGCTCAACGGCGACACGGTGATGCTCAGCGAGCAACTGGCGCGACGCCTTAACGTGCAACTGGGCGATACGCTGGCTATCCCCACGCCACAGGGTGCGTGGGCGCCGCAGGTGGTGGGGATCTACGCCGACTACGGCAACCCCAAGGGGCATCTGCTGGTCAATGCCCGGCACCTGCTGGCGCACTGGCCGACCCTGTCACCGGCGCGCTTCAACCTGCGGGTGCAACCGCAGGATGTGCCGGCACTGGTGGCTGAAGTGCAACGGGTGTTCGCCCTGGAAGACAGCCGCATCGTCGATCAACAGCAGCTCAAGGGGTGGTCCAGCCAGGTCTTCGAACGCACCTTCGCCGCCACCGCCGCCCTCAACAGCCTGACCCTCGGCGTCGCCGGCGTGGCCTTGTTTATCAGCCTGCTGAGCCAGAGCCAGAGCCGCCTCGGCCAGCTCGCGCCGCTGTGGGCGCTGGGGGTGACGCGCCGGCAATTGATGCTGCTGAACCTGGGGCAGACCTGGCTGCTGGCCGCGCTCACGCTGATCCTCGCGCTGCCCCTGGGCCTGTTGCTGGCGTGGTGCCTGGATGCGGTAATCAATGTGCAGGCGTTCGGTTGGCGCCTGCCGTTGCAGGTGTTCCCGTGGCAGCTTGCGCAGTTGTTGGGCCTGGCGCTGCTGGCGACGTTGCTGGCGTCGGCCTGGCCGCTGTGGCAGCTGTACCGCAGCCGCCCGGCGGATTTGTTGAGGACTTTTGCCCATGAAGATTAAGCCGCTGATGGGGGCGCTGCTGTTGCTGTTGAGCGGGTGCGATAACGCCCCGGCGCCAGAGGAGAGCTTCGCTGGCCTCGGCAGCGCGGCGGCGGACTTTGTCCAGGTGGTGCCCGGCAAGGTGTTCAGTTTCCCTGGGGACCACGGCCCCCATGATGGTTTTCGCATTGAGTGGTGGTACGTCACCGCGAATCTCAAGGACGCCGAGGGCAACCTGTTCGGCGTGCAATGGACGCTGTTTCGCAACGCCCTCCAGGCTGGGCCGACGCAGCCTGGCTGGCGCGACGCCACGGTGTGGTTGGGCCACGCCGCCGTCACCTCTGCCACGCGCCACTACGCCGCCGAACGCTACGCCCGTGGCGGCGTCGGCCAGGCGGGCGCGCAGGCGGTGCCGTTCAATGCCTGGATCGACGACTGGAACTTCGCCTCCCGCCCCGGCGCCGCCAGCCCGCTGGCGGACATGCAACTCACGGCCAGCGGCCCGCAGTTCGCCTATGACCTGCACCTGACGTCCAGCCGCCCGTTGGTGCTGCAAGGTGAGCAGGGTTACAGCCGCAAGTCCGACCAGGGCCAGGCGTCGTACTACTACAGCCAGCCGTTTTTCAGCGCCACGGGCAGTGTGCGTATTGACGGCACCACCTATCACGTCAGCGGCCCGGCGTGGCTGGATCGCGAATGGAGCAGCCAACCCCTCGCCGCCAATCAGAGCGGTTGGGACTGGTTTTCCCTGCACTTGGATCGCGGCGAACACTTGATGCTGTTTCGCGTGCGCCAGCAGGACGGTCCGGGTTACCTCACCGGCACCTGGATCGATCAGCAGGGCCACACCGAGACCTTGCACAACGCCGATATCCAACTGACGCCCTTGGCCACTACTGACATCGACGGACGCAGGATTCCCACGCGCTGGTCGCTGAAAATTCCCGGCAAGCAGCTGGATATCACGACGGAGGCGGTCAACCCGAATGCCTGGATGAACCTGAGCATTCCCTACTGGGAAGGGCCGGTGCGGTTTGATGGTGGGGTGGGTTACCTGGAAATGACTGGGTATTAGCGGTTTTCTGTAAGCAGCGTTTCTTCGCCTATGTAGGCAACTTCCCAAACTGATTTTCGACCCCCTCGGGCTTGTGTCCGGGGCGGGAGCGCTTGCTTATATTTCGACGCCATCTCCAGTGGATTCGGGATGTGGGGCATGGCGCAGGGCTATATCAACAATGAAGTGATTGATCTCACCAGTTTGAAAACCCGCTTGATGGGCCACGGTTTGAGTCGCGAGCGTTCGGACCATTTTGATGTGTTGAACCACCACTTGCGCCACGGTTTGGTGACGCGGGGGCAACTGGTGGTGATTCCCGATACCTACAGCGTCACCTGTTCCTGGGAGGAGGCGTGGTTGATGCGCCGTGCGGAGGAAGTGCGGCGCAACCTGGAACAGGATGCGGCGGCGGGGGCTGCAGTGATCAACGACTATGACCTGCTACAGAGCTTGCTGACCTACGGCTCGATTGGCGTCGGCAGCACGACCTCGACGTGGGCACGGCATCTGGATGAGGTGCTGCGCACGCTGGAGGAGATCGAACAGTTGCATCAGCGCTTGAAGGCGGGCGGCTTGGAGCGCCAGGCGTTTATTCGCCAGCGTCAGGTCTTGTTTGAATTGCTGGACACCCAGGTGCGTGGCGCGGCGCGTTTTGGTACGGGGTTGCGCGGGAATCAGTCGTTGAAGAACGTGCTGGG
The DNA here is from genome assembly GCF_024655625.1 of Pseudomonas sp. 18.1.10. Taxonomy (NCBI): domain Bacteria; kingdom Pseudomonadati; phylum Pseudomonadota; class Gammaproteobacteria; order Pseudomonadales; family Pseudomonadaceae; genus Pseudomonas; species Pseudomonas sp. 18.1.10. The sequence goes on along the minus strand of NZ_JANLGL010000087.1, from coordinate 13,081 downwards.
GATTTCCACCAAGAGCTATTTGCACAAGGGCGAGATCGATGGGTATGCCAAGCGCATGGCGGCGATTGCGCGGGCGTCGAAGTGGCTGGGGAAGGGCACGTATGTGGGGTTGGCGATGGATGTGGGGGTTGCAGGGTTGAAGATCAAGGAGGCGTGTGTGGAGGGGCGGGATGCGCAGTGTCGGCGGGCGAGGTATGTGGAGAGTGGGCGGTTGGTGGGGGGTGTTACGGGGGCGGCGATCTTGGGGAAAGCGGGTGCTGCGATCGCTGGCCGTGCATGCAAGATCGTGTTGGCGGTGGGTTTGAAAGCGCGTGGTGAGCTGACCTGTGGAATTATTGGCGGTGCTGCGGGAGGGTATGCAGGGGGCTCGTTTTTTGGTGATACAGGTGCCCTTTTAGGGGGAAAGATCATTGAGGTCGATGGCACGTTCATCTTTGAACCAGAAGGGGCGTAACCATGTCTTTTTTTCTCGTTTACAGCATCGTGTTGATGGCTGGGGCGTTCGTCATCTGGGGGCTGATGCTCTTCGCGGAATATAGAAAGCTCGACGAGTTGGAAAGCTACTTCAGTGAAAACGAAAAGGTTCGCAGAAATAAGCGTTTCTGGGGAAGGAACCAGCCGATTGACAAGTTTCACCGTATGCGCCTGATGGTCGACTTCCTTTCAATGCCAAAGACTCACATCAAGGCCGGCCTCGTGACCGAGGCCGAATTGGCATCTGTTCCTGTCGCCCTCAAACGGTGGGCGCTGTGGCCTTATCGCTTAGCGGTGATCTGGTTTTTTGCATCCGTCATCTGGTCCATCTGGCACAACTGGTGACTCACTCCCCCGCAATCACCACCCCCAACGCCACCCGCGCCATCCCCGTCTCCTTCAACGACCCCAGGTACAACCACTGCCCATACTCTCTTGCCGTAGTGATCGGCGAGTAATTCCCCGCGCTGCCATCCTGCAAGTTCGCGATTACCTTGCCCTCGACATCCAACCCCAACACAAACGCCTTACGCTCGATCGGCTTGGGCACCACCATCAACGCCCGTACCAACACCTTGCGCAGCATCGGGTACCCGGCAAAGCTATCCAGCAGCGGATTGCGCGGCGAATACAGGGCCACCCAGAAACGATCCCGGCCATTAAAACTGAGGTTGTCCGGCAAGCCCGGCAGGTTGTCGATAAACAGGTCATGGCTGCCGGCACGTTCGCCCTTGAGCCAGTAGCGGCTGATGCGATAGGCGCCGGTTTCATTCACCAGCGCGTAGTTTTCGTCCGGGCCCAAGGCCACGCCGTTGGCAAATTGCAGATGCTCCAGCAACACCTCGGTGCTGGCGTTGCTGAAGTCATAGCGCAGCAGGCGGCCGTCGCCGCCGTGTTCGATCACCGCTTCGCCATCCTGGCCGTAACCCCAGCGGCTCGACGCATCGCTGAAGTAGGCGTAGCGCCCGCTGGCGTCGACGATTACGTCATCGGTAAACCCGAAGGGCACGCCGTTGGCCGTGGTGCTCAGGGTGGTGAGTTGGCGGTTGGTATCCAGCGCGAGCAGGCCCTTGATGCCGTCGGCAATAATCAAGCGCCCATCCGGGTGCAGCGCCAGGCCCAGGGGGCGCCCGCCGGTGTTGGCCAGCACCTCCAGGGTGGCGCTGCCAGGGGCGGTGCGGATGATGCGCCCGTCATGCAGGCCGCTGAGCAGGAAGCCTTCGGCATCCAGCACCAGCGCTTCGGGCCCGGCGATGCCCTGGGCGCCGGTTTTTTCTACGCCCTTGAGGCGTTGGTTGTCGGCGTAGGGCCCGTGCGTCATCGACGGCGCCTCTGGCGGCGCCCAGTTCACCGGTTGCACCTTGGTGGGCATCAGCAACAGGAAGGCCACCACCGCCAGCAGCAGGACAAACAGCAGGTGACGCAGTTTTCGTGAGCGGATACGCATGCCGCCTCCTGGCTTTTTTGATGGTGCTTGAGCGTAGTCCGGCTGGAAAAATCTGCTAGTCGCGTTTGTGTTTCAAAGTACTGGGTCCCAGCGTTGCGACCAGTCACCCTCGGCCTTGACCACGCCACGCAGCAGTTCCAGTGCGTGCTGCAACACCGCCGAGTCCCGTGCTCGCGAATACACCAGGTAGGTGGGGAAACTGAACTCCGGCGCCTTTGGCACGCGGCGCATCAGGCCGCTGTCCAGGTAGCTCTGCACCACCCGCGTGCGGAAGTACCCGGCACCGCCGTTTTCGAGGATGTACTGCAAGGCCAGCGGCCCGAGATTGAAACTCAGCGCGGCCCGCGCCTTGTCGGGCAGGGCCGCGTCATGCTGCTGGCGAAAGCCCGGGCCCCAGTCGATATACACGTAGGGCGCCGGCTTGCTGACCAACTGCACCAGGATCAGTTTTTCTTCCAGCACCTGCTCCACCTGCAACCCCGGCCAGTATTGCGGCTGGAACACCAGCGCAGCGTCGAGCACCCCCAGTTCCAGTTGGCGCAGCAGGTACTCGCCCTCGCGCACTTCGGTGCGCAGCGCATGCCCGGGGATATGTTCGCGCAGGGCCTGGGCCCAGCCGAGCATCAAGGGGTTGCACAGGCTGACCTCGCCGCCGATATGCAGCACATTGCGATAACCGTCGGGCAACGGCAGGTCGCGGCGCGCCGCTTCCCAGGTTTGCAGCAGCTGGTTGGCGTAGACCACGAAGGCTTCGCCGTCGGCGGTCAGGCGGGCGCCGGCGCGGTTGCGGATAAACAGCGTGCTGCCGAGCTGGCTCTCCAGGCTTTTGACCCGCGCGGTGATGGCGGTCTGGGTGACGTGCAGTTTCTCGGCTGCTGCGGCGAGGCTGCCGCAGCGGGTGATTTCGAGGAAGGTGCGTGCCAGTTCGATGTCCATGAAGCCCCCGGGTATGAATGGGGGGCATTGTAGTGGAATGCAGTTGGACCTGTGGGAGCTGGCTTGTGTGGGAGCTGGCTTGCCTGCGATGCAGACACCTCGGAAAATCAGGCAAACCCAGGCGATGCCATCGCAGGCAAGCCAGCTCCCACAGGGGAACGCGCCAGTTCCAGAGACCCGGTCGGCTATCAGGCCGCCGTGCTGTGCGGCCCCCAAATCCATGGCGGATTACGGGACACCGAGCCAAGGCCTGGTTCAAGTACACGCCGCCACTGGCCCCGGTGCGCGTATTCACCCAACCCTCGACTTCCAGGGCCTTAAGCGATTCGACAATCACGTCGGACCGCTTCTGGCGTTTGCGTTTCAGCGGGCGGCTTAGCATAGGTTCGATTGATCGTATCAACGCCGGGTGTCGTTTTCGGCGGGAACAGGTCGCTAGCGGGTGATTACTCCCAATCACCCGGGTCGAGGCAGCGTGTGGACGGTGGCGGTTGCTTGCCATAGATCAGGAAGTCGCCGACCCATTGGTTGACGCAGCCGCTGGAGCCTGGCGTGACGGGTTCCTTGAGGTGCAGTTGGTCAACCAGCGGCGCGCTGGTCTCGCCGGGAGCGGTGTTGACCAGCACCATGCGCGCGACACGTTCGGGAAACAGCGTGGCGTAGCGATTGCCCAGGCGTGTGGCGTCGGCGCTGCCCAGGTAATACAACTGCGGTTCGTCGAGCTGGGCGCGAACGAACTCCATGTCCCTGGCGGCGTGTTCGACCCCGTTCTCCTGGTTGAGGTCGCGGGACGTGAGTTCGATGACGTCGTAGCGATTGAGCAAGGTGCGATAGGCCTGGGTGGCATAGGCGCCCCAACTGCTCGCCAGGACGATCGCGAAGGTGCCGCTGTGGTTGGCCTGGGGGCTGTTGCCGGGCTGGGCGAAGACCACGCCTTCACGGCTCAGCGGGTCGCGGGCGCCTACGCGGGTCAGGTACAGGCGCAGGCTGCCTTGGCGGGGCGAGGCATAGTTGCGTGGCACGGTGACGATGGCGCACTGGGTGCGCTCCAGTACGTCGGGTTGCAGGTGTGCAAGGGCGGGGAGGTGGCAGTCCAGCTGCCAGTCGATGGCGGTGGGGCGGATCAACGGCATGCCGTGGGCAAGGCTTGCAGCCAGCCACAGGGCTGCGCACATCAAGGTTTTTGCGACAGTCATCAAGAGGTCCCAGGCAGCCGTGAGATAGCGGCTTTTTTACCAAGGACCCGGGGTTGATGAATGTAGGTTGAACAGACGTCAGGTGTACGAAAGAAGACTTTTGTTTATCAGATGTCGGTTTTCCAACCGCCACCCAATGCCTTGTACAAGGCGATGCTGGCTTGTAGTCGAGACAAGCGCAGTTGCACGTTCAAGTCCTGGGCCGCGTACAGGGTGCGCTGGGTTTCCAGTACCGTCAGCAAGTCCTCGGCGCCCGCCTGGTAGCGGCTTTCAGCGATGCCGAAGGCGGTCTGTGCCTGGTGCAGTTCCTCGGTTTGCCATTGGCGCTGCTGGTCAAGGCGGTTGATGCTGCTGAGGGCTTTTTCCACATCGGCAAAGCCATTGATGATCGCGCCGCGGTAGGTTTGCAGCAGCTCATCCTGGCGTGCGCGGGCCTTGTCACGCTCGGCGCTTAAACGGCCGTTGTTGAAGATCGGCGCCACCAGCCCGGAGGTCAGAGTGTAGAACGGGCTGCGCAGGATTTCGTTGGCCTTGTAGGCGCCACTGCCGAGGGTGGCGCCCAAGGTCACCGTGGGCAGCATGGCGGCGCGGGCGACGGTCACGTCGGCGCTTGCGGCAGCGAGTTGCGCCTCGGCCTGGGCCAGGTCGGGGCGCCGGCTGAGCAACTGGCTCGGCACGCCGGGGCCGATGCTCGGCCAGCTCAGCGTGTGGAACGTTTCGCTGCCCAGGTCCACGGCTTGCACCGGCTGGCCGAGCAGGGCGGCGAGGGTGATCTGGGATTCTTCGGCCAATTGCTGGATCAACGGCAGTTGCCGCTGCTGGCTGGCCACCAGGCTTTTCTGCTGGGCCAGTTCCAGGGCGGTGGCGGAACCGGCGTTGTAGCGCGTCTGTACCAGGTCGAGCACGTTGCGCGCATTGGCCAGGTTGCGCTCGGCGATCTGTTGGCGCTGGCGCGCGGCGAGGGTTTGCGCGTAGCGGTCGGCGACGTTGCTGAGCAGGGTCAGCTCCACCGTGGCGCGGTCGAACTCGCTGGCGCGCAGGGTCTGCACGGCGCTGTCGCGGGCGGCGGCGCGGCCGCCCCAGAAGTCCAGCTCGTAGCTGGCGGTGAGGTTGGCGTCGAAGCTGTTGACGGTGTTGTTGCTTTCGGTGGCATTCAGGTCCGAATTGCCACTGCCGCGCAGCAGCCTTTCGCGGCTGGCGGTGAGGTTGAAATTCACCTCGGGCAGCATCGGCGCACCGGCGATCACCGCGCTGGCCTGGGCCTGGCGCACACGGGCCATGGCGGCGGCCACGTCGAAACTGTCGCGCCGCGCCTGGTCGATCAAGCGGTTGAGCTGCGGGCTGGCGAATTGCGTCCACCAACGGCCGTTGATGGCCTGCGCCGCATCCCGTTCGGCGTATTGCCAGGCGGCGGGTGCGGCGATGCCGCTGTCGGTAGCGGGCGGCTGACCGGCACAGGCGCTGAGCAACAGGCACAGGCCGGGCAGGTAAAGGGAGGATTTATTCACTGGTCAACGCCTTAACCGGATCGAGCCGGGCAGCTTTACGGGCCGGCATAAAGCCGAAGATGACACCGGTGACTAGCGCACAGCCAAACGCGCCGAGCACCGCCACCAGGGAAAACTGCACCGCCACTTCGGCCAGCACCAGCACGCCACCCACCAGCAAGGCGAGGGCGATGCCGAACAGGCCGCCCACCACCGAGAGCATCACCGCCTCGGTGAGGAACTGGCGCAGGATGTCGCGCTGCCGCGCCCCGGTGGCCATGCGGATACCGATCTCACGGGTGCGCTCGCGCACGGTCATCAGCATGATGTTCATCACCCCAATGCCGCCCACCAACAAGGAGATCGCGGCAATCGAGCCAAGCATCAGCGACAGCGTGTTCTGCGTGCGCGCCTCGGCCTGGATCATCGCCGCGTTGTTGGTCAACTGGTAATCGCGCTTGCCGTTGTGCAGCTTGAGCATCAACTGGTCGATGGCCTGTTCGGCCTCGTGGACCTTGCGCGCATCGGCGGCGGCAATCGCCACGTATTCCGGGTTGTAGGTGCCGAACAGGCGCACGCTGGCGGCGGTGTAGGGGATGGCGACGCGGTCGTCGCTGTCCTTGTTGCCGGAGCTGGAGCCCTTTTCCGCGAGCACGCCGATCACCTGGAACGGCACGTTTTCGATGAGGATGTATTGGCCGATGGGCGTCGGCACGTCCTTGAACAATTTCTCGCGGATGCGATGGCCGATCACCGCGACGGTGGCGCCGGCGCGTTCATCCGCCTCGGTGAAGTAACTGCCCTCGACCACCGGCCAGTTGAAGATGTCCGGGAAGTTGATGTCGTTGCCGCCCACATACGCCAGGTAGTCGAGGTTGCCGAAGCGAATCCCGGCGTCGCTGCCGTTGACCGGCATGATGCGCTTGACCTGCGGCAACGCCGCCAGCGCCGCCACATCGTTGAGGGTGACGATGCCCAACGGCGTGCGCGGGTTGGGCGAGGAACCGCTGAGGTAAATGATGTTGGAGCCAAACGCGCCCATCTGTGCCATGACCTGGCGCTTGCTGCCTTCGCCCACCGCGAGCATCACCACCACCGAGGCCACGCCGATGATGATCCCCAGCAAGGTCAGGGCGGTGCGGAACTTGTTGATCCACATCACCCGCCAGGCGGCCTGTACCGCGTCCACCAGCTCGGCTTTCCAGGCGCCGTTGTGCTCGGCGCCGTCGGCCAGGCGCTGGCGCAGGTCCACGGCTTGCAGGGCGTCGCTGTTGGCAACCGCCGGCACGTAGCTGGGATCGTCGGCTGAATCACTGATAATCAAGCCGTCGCGGATCTCGATGATGCGGTTGGCCCGCGCCGCCACTTCGCGGTCGTGGGTGATGAGGATGACCACGTGGCCCTGGCTCGCCAGTTCGTCGAGCAGGATCATCACCTCGGCGCCGCTGTGGCTGTCGAGGGCGCCGGTGGGCTCGTCGGCGAGGATGATATGGCCGCCGTTCATCAGCGCCCGGGCAATCGACACCCGTTGCTGCTGGCCGCCGGAGAGTTGGTGCGGACGGTTGGCGGTGCGGTCGGCCAACCCCAGGCGCGTGAGCAGGGCCTTGGCGCGGGCGTGGCGCTCCGTGGCGCTGATGCCGGCATAGATGGCCGGCATCTCGACGTTTTCCTGGGCCGAACCCGACGGGATCAGGTGGTAGCCCTGGAACACAAACCCGAACGCTTCCCGGCGCAGCCAGGCCAGCGCGTCGCTGTCCAGATGGGCAACGTTTTCCCCGGCGAACAGGTACTCGCCAGCGGTGGGGCGGTCGAGGCAGCCGAGGATATTCATCAGCGTCGACTTGCCAGAGCCGGACGCGCCGACAATCGCGACAAACTCCCCGGCATGGATCGACAGGTCAATGCCGCGCAACACATCGACCTGCGGGCTGTCGCCGCCGCCGTAGGACTTGCGGATGTTCTTGAGTTCGATCAGGGGCGTGGTCAACTCAACCCCCGTTGCCGTCAGCCGGGCCGATCAGCAGGTGATCGCCTTCGTTCAAGCCGTGCAGCACCTCGACGCGCAGGCGGTCGCTGATGCCCAGGCGCACTTGACGTTCTTCGATGCTGCCGTTCTTGGCGACCACGCGGGCGATCTGCGTGTCGGCGTTGTGGCTGCCTTGCAGCGCGGCAACCGGGGCGGTGAGGGCGTCCTTGACCTGGCTGGCGACAAAAAACACTTGGGCAGTCATCTCGGCCATCAGCGTGTTGTCGGTGTTGTCCACGTCCAGCAGCACGGTGTACAGCACCACGCGGCCGGTGCCGGTCTTGCCGGAACTGCTCGGGCTGCCGCTGCCCTGGGTTTCGTTCAAGGGCTTGGGCGGGATCGGCAGGATCTGCCGCACGGTGCTGGTCCAGCGCCGGTTGCCGCCGCTGAGGGTGGTGAAATACGCGGTCATGCCCGGTTTGACGTGGCCGATGTCGGCTTCCGAGACTTCGGCCCACACAGTCATCGGCGACAGCTTGGCGATGCGCAGGATCAGCGGGGTCTGCTGCTGGTTGTTAAGGGTCTGGCCGACACGGGCGTCCACCGCGACCACGGTACCGTCCATGGGCGCATAGATGCGCGTGTAGCCCAACTCGGCTTCGTCGCTGCGCAGGCTGGCCTGGGCTTCGAGGATCTGCGCCTGGAACATCGCGACCCGCGCCTGGGTGGCGCCCAGTTCGGCCTTGGCGGTTTGCACGTCTTCTTCGCGGGTCGCGTTGCCGGCTTCCAGGCGTTGCTGGCGCTGGTGTTTCTGGCGTGCCAACTCGTGCAGGGCTTTTTGTTCCTGCAACTGCGCCTTGAGGTTTTCGATGGCGTAGCGGCTGGCGTCGAGCTTGGCTTTTTGCGTGGACGGGTCGATTTCCACCAGCAACTGGCCTTCCTTGACGTGGTCGCCGGCTTCGACGTGGATCTTCTGGATCTGCCCGGACGCCTGGGCACCCACGTCCACATAGCGGCGCGGTTGCAGGGTGCCCAGGGCGGTGACGCTGTTTTCAATGTTGCCGCGGGTCACGGTGACGGTGGCCAGGGTGTCGCGGCCCGGAGGCAACACCTGCCAGGCCGCAACGCCGAGTAGGGGAATCAGGCACGCGATCACCAGCAGCGCGCGTCGGGCAGGTCGAGAGCGTTTCATGCTTGGGTTCCAGCCGGGGAATATCGGAGCGCAGTTGCGCAGAGCTGACAGTTAAACGAGGAAATTGCACGGGGATTTAGGCGGTTACACAAACGGTTACGCCTCCATTGCGTAAAAAAATCGTCCATTGATACGAGACTGCTTTAAAAGTAGATGAGAATTACTATAAATTGCACGCACTCAAACTGCCATCATCGTTTGGGAATCTTTCTTACAGCGCACAAGGATCGGAGCCTGCCTCTCCAGGCGGTCGGGAGTCATGTTGGAAAACTACTATCGCGAGCTGGTGTGTTTCCTCAACGCCAAGCTGGGCAACCGTCAGGTGGCCGAAGATGTGGTGCATGACGCTTATGTGCGGGTGCTGGAGCGCTCCAGCGACACACCGATCGACCAACCCCGTGCGTTTTTGTACCGCACCGCGCTGAACCTAGTGATCGACGGGCACCGGCGCAACGCGGCGCGCCAGAACGAACCGCTGGAAGTGCTGGACGCCGAAGAGCGCTTCTCCAACTATTCGCCCCATGCCAGCCATGACCACAGCCAGCGCCTGGCCTTGGTCGAGCGCGCACTGGCGGAATTGCCGGCGGCCTGCCGCGACAGTTTCCTGCTGCGCAAGCTCGACGGCCTGTCCCACCCGCAAATCGCTGATCGCCTGGGTATTTCCCGCAGCCTCGTGGAAAAACACATCGTCAACGCGATGAAGCACTGCCGGCTGCGGATGCGCGAGTGGGAAGGGCACTGATCGGCAATCGGTTAAATTTTATTTCACTGTCCTCGTTTCCTATCAACACACGACCTGTTGTGCAGGTCTTGAAAGGTATTCCCGCCCCACCGCCAAGGGGCTTATCCAGAGGACACTGGAATGACACAGGCAATTGCTTCGCCCGCGGTTCACGACCTGATCGGTATCGGTTTCGGCCCTTCGAACCTGGCGCTGGCCATCGCCCTCCAGGAGCGCGAAAAAGCCCAGGGCAAACTGGACGTGCTGTTTCTCGACAAGCAAGCCGACTACCGCTGGCACGGCAATACCCTGGTGACCCAGAGTGAACTGCAGATTTCCTTCCTCAAGGACCTGGTGACCCTGCGCAACCCCACCAGCCCGTATTCCTTCGTCAATTACCTGAAAGCCCACGACCGCCTGGTGGATTTCATCAACCTGGGCACCTTTTATCCGTGCCGCATGGAGTACAACGACTACCTGCGCTGGGTCGCCGGGCAGTTCCAGGCCCAGGCCCATTATGGCGAGGAAGTGCTGGCCATCGAGCCGATCCTGCATCAACAGCAGGTTGAAGCGCTGCGCGTGATCTCCCGCGATGCGCTGGGCGAGCAGCATGTGCGCACCACCCGTTCGGTGGTGGTCAGCGCCGGTGGCACGCCGCGCATTCCCGAGGCGTTCAAGGCGCTCAAGGGCGACAGCCGGGTGTTCCATCACTCCCAGTACCTGGAACGCATGGCCCAGCAGCCCTGTGTCGACGGCAAGGCGATGCGCATCGCGATCATCGGCGGCGGGCAGAGCGCGGCCGAGGCGTTTATCGACCTCAACGACAGCTTCCCCTCAGTGCAAGTCGACATGATCCTGCGCGGTTCGGCGCTGAAGCCGGCGGATGACAGCCCGTTCGTCAACGAAGTGTTCTCGCCGGCGTTCACCGACCTGGTGTTCCAGCAAGTCGGCGCCGAGCGTGAGCGCCTGGTGGCCGAATACCAGAACACCAACTATTCGGTGGTGGACCTGGACCTGATCGAACGCATCTACGGCATCTTCTATCGCCAGAAAGTCTCCGGCATCGCGCGCCAGGCGTTCCGCACCATGACCGTTGTGGAGAAAGCCACGCCAGGCCCGCTGGGCATCGAGCTGGCGCTGCGCAACAACGCCAACGGCGAAACCAGTGTCAGCCATTACGACGCGGTGATCCTCGCCACCGGCTACGAGCGCCAGACCCACCGCGCCCTGCTGGCGCCGCTGGAAGCCTATATGGGCGATTTCGAAGTGGCCCGCGACTACCGCATCGTCACCGACGAGCGCTGCAAGGCCGGCATCTACATCCAGGGCTTCAGCCAGGCCAGCCATGGTTTGAGCGATACCTTGCTGTCAGTGCTGCCGATTCGCGCGGATGAGATTGCGGCGTCGCTGTACGAGCATGACCGCAGCCGGGGCAAGGGGCGTTCGGTGCAGGACCTGCTACTCGCTACTGCGAGCTGACAAGCTGCACTTGTGACAGGGTGGGCTGGCTGATACTGTACAAAAAACCAGTACCGGTAGCCCTCCATGCAGTTGATCGAAAAACTCAGCATCCTTGCCGACGCCGCCAAGTACGACGCGTCCTGCGCCAGCAGCGGCGCGCCCAAGCGCAGCTCCGAGGGCAAGGCCGGGCTGGGCTCCACCGATGGCATGGGCATTTGCCACAGCTACACACCGGACGGGCGCTGTGTGTCGTTGCTCAAGGTGTTGCTCACCAACTTCTGTCTCTACGACTGCCAATACTGCGTCAACCGCCGTTCCAGCGACGTGCCCCGTGCACGCTTCAGCCCGGAGGAGGTGGTCAGCCTGACCCTGGATTTCTACCGGCGCAATTGCGTCAGCGGGCTGTTTCTCAGCTCCGGCATCATCCGCTCGTCCGACTACACCATGGAGCAGTTGGTGCGTGTGGCCAAGCTGCTGCGTGAAGAGCATGACTTTCGCGGCTATATCCACCTCAAGACCATTCCCGATGCCGATCCGGCGCTGATTGCCGAGGCCGGGCGCTATGCCGATCGCCTGAGCGTGAACATCGAATTGCCCACCGAGGCGAGCCTGCAGACCCTGGCCCCGGAAAAAAAGATCGTGTCGATCAAGCAGGCCATGCAGACCATCTACACCGGCGAGCAGACGGTGCGCAACGAACCCCGTGCGCCGCGTTTCGCCCCGGCCGGGCAAAGCACGCAGCTGATCGTCGGTGCCGACGACACCGATGACAGCACCATCCTCCACGGTGCCGAGGCGTTGTACGGCAGTTTCAAGTTGCGCCGCGTGTACTACTCGGCGTTCAGCCCCATCCCCAACAGCCCGAAAAGCGTGCCCCTGGCTGCGCCGCCGCTGATGCGCGAGCACCGCTTGTACCAGGCCGACTTCCTGTTGCGCAGCTACGGCTTCAGCGCCAATGAACTGTTCGCAGGCCCCGGCCACCTGGCGTTGGACATCGACCCCAAACTGGCCTGGGCGTTGGAACACCGCGACGTGTTCCCCCTGGACCTGAACCGCGCCGAACCGACCCTGATCGCCCGCATCCCCGGCATCGGCCTGCGCACCACCCAGCGCCTGGTGGACCTGCGCCGCGAACGCAAGATCCGCTTCGAAGACCTGGCGCGCATGCGCTGCGTATTGGCCAAGGCCAAGCCGTTTTTCATCACCAGCGACTACCACCCGCAACAGGCAGAGCGCACCAGCGTGCTGTTGCGCGAACAACTGCGCGACCGCCCGCAGCCGCAGCAAATGGGGCTTTGGGGATGATCGGCCTGGAATGCGACAACCTCTTCAGCACCTGGCGCGAACAGGCGCGCTGGTTGCTCAGCCATCAGGTCGACCCCAGCCAGGTGAGTTGGGGCGAGGCCGAGGTGGCGGACCTGTTTGCCACCGATGTGTCAATTCCGCCAGGGCCGGGGCCGTTCCAGACGCGGGTGCCCAAGGCGTTGCTGGAGTTACTGGAGTCGGCGGCCTGCTACCACGGCGAGCAGCGTTGGAGCCTGTTGTATGAAGTGCTGTGGCGCGTGAGTCATGGCGACCGCACGGCGATGTTGGCGGGGGACAAGTTGGGCAGCGAGTTGCAGCGGCGGATCAAGCAGGTACATCGTGAGGCGCATCACCTGCACGCGTTTGTGCGTTTTATTGCGTTGCCGGCTGAGGCGGGGCCCGAGTTGCCGGAATACGTCGCGTGGCATGAGCCGGCGCACGATATCTTGAAATCCGCCAGCCAGCATTTTGTCGGGCGCATGGGCCGCCATCGCTGGATGATCGCCACGCCGCTGGACGGGGTGTATTACGACGGTGAGCAGCTCCTTCATCAGCGCGAATGCCCCGAGGCGTGGCGGCAACTGGCACAGAATGTCGAGGACCCCCACAGCGAGATGTGGTTGACGTACTACAGCCATATCTTCAATCCGGCGCGGTTGAATCCCAAGGTGATGGAAGGGCACTTGCCGAGCCGGTTCTGGAAGAACCTGCCGGAGGGCAAGTTGATCCCGGGGTTAATCAGCGAAGCGCGGACGGGGAAGCAGAAGGATGGGCAGGCCAAATTGATTGGCGCCAAACCGGGTAAAAGAATTGCGAACCCGGTCAATGTGGAGCTGGCTTGTGTGGGAGCGGGCTTGCTCGCGAAAGCGGAGTGTCAGTCACTTGATTTTTAACTG
>NZ_JANLGL010000086.1:0-23641 GCF_024655625.1 Pseudomonas sp. 18.1.10 | reverse complement strand
ATATGAGGTGGCTGACACACCGCATTCGCGAGCAAGCCCGCTCCCACACAAGCCCACTCCCACAGGGGACGCATTTCACTCTGAATCTGATGTTCACCTGACCCATTGTCGGCACGGCTTCGTTCGGCCCGAAAAAACCTTTGCAGGAGCACCCCCATGAGCAAACCCGAAAAAACCCCACCGACGCCCCAGAACGAGCCGTCGCGGATTCGTGAAGGTTTGCCCTTCCCCCTCGGCGCCACCTGGGATGGCCTGGGCGTCAACTTTGCGCTGTTTTCGGCCAACGCCACCAAGGTCGAACTGTGCCTGTTCGACGACACCGGCGAGGTCGAGCTGGAACGCATCGAACTGCCCGAATACACCGACGAAACCTTCCACGGCTACCTGCCCGACGCCCACCCCGGGTTGATCTACGGCTACCGCGTGTACGGTGCGTACGACCCGGCCAACGGCCACCGCTTCAACCACCACAAATTGCTCATCGACCCCTACGCCAAGCAACTGGTGGGCGAACTCAAATGGTCCGAAGCCCTGTTCGGCTACACCATCGGCCACCCGGATGACGACCTCAGTTTCGACGAACGCGACAGCGCGCCTTTCGTGCCCAAGTGCAAGGTCATCGACCCCGCGCACACCTGGGGCAACGACCAGCCGGTGCGTGTGCCATGGGACCGCACGATCATCTATGAGACCCACCTGCGCGGCATCAGCATGCGCCACCCTTCGGTGGGCGAAGCGGTGCGCGGCACCTGCGCCGGGTTGATGGAGGACGATGTGCTCAAGCACATTCGCCAGCTCGGTGTGTCATCGGTGGAATTGTTGCCCGTGCATGCCTTCGTCAACGACCAGCACCTGCTGCAAAAAGGCATGACCAACTACTGGGGCTACAACAGCATCGCGTTTTTTGCCCCCGACCCGCGCTACCTGGCCAGCGGCAAGATCGCCGAGTTCAAGGAGATGGTCGCGCACCTGCACGAGCAGAAACTCGAAGTGATCCTCGACGTGGTCTACAACCACACCGCCGAAGGCAACGAGCGCGGCCCGACCCTGTCCATGCGCGGGATCGACAACGCCTCGTACTACCGCTTGATGCCCGATGACAAGCGCTTCTACATCAACGATTCCGGCACCGGCAACACCCTGGACCTGAGCCACCCGTGCGTGCTGCAAATGGTCACCGACTCCCTGCGCTACTGGGCCAACGAGATGCACGTCGACGGCTTCCGCTTCGACCTGGCGACCATCCTCGGTCGCTACCGCGACGGTTTCGACGAGCGCCACAGCTTCCTCGTGGCCTGCCGCCAAGACCCGGTACTGCGCCAGCTCAAACTGATCGCCGAGCCTTGGGACTGCGGCCCCGGCGGCTATCAAGTGGGCAACTTCCCACCGGGCTGGGTGGAATGGAACGACCGCTTCCGCGACACCGTGCGTGCCTTCTGGAAAGGCGATGACGGCCAGCTGGCGGATTTTGCCGCGCGCATGACCGCCTCCGGCGAGATGTTCAACCATCGCGGGCGCCGCCCCTACAGCTCGGTGAACTTCATCACCGCCCACGACGGCTTCACCCTGCATGACCTGGTGTCGTACAACGACAAGCACAACGAGGCCAACGACGAGAACAACCAGGACGGCAGCAACAACAACCTGTCCTGGAACCACGGCGTCGAAGGCCCCACCGATGATCCGGAAATCAATGCGCTGCGCTTGCGCCAGATGCGCAACTTCTTCGCCACCCTGCTCCTGGCCCAAGGCACGCCGATGCTGGTGGCCGGTGACGAGTTCGCGCGCACCCAGCACGGCAACAACAACGCCTATTGCCAGGACAGCGAAATCGGTTGGGTCAACTGGGACCTGGACGACGACGGCAAGGCCCTGCTCAAGTTCGTCAAACGCCTGATAAAGCTGCGCCTGGCCTACCCGATCCTGCGGCGTGGGCGCTTCCTGGTGGGCGACTACAACGAAGACATCGGCGTAAAAGACGTCACCTGGCTCGCCCCGGACGGCAATGAAATGACCACCGAGCAATGGCAGGACAGCCATGGCCGCTGCCTGGGCATGCTGATGGATGGCCGCGCCCAGGAAACCGGGATCCGTCGCCCGGGCGCCGACGCCACCCTGTTGCTGGTGGTCAATGCCCACCACGACATGGTCAATTTCCGCCTGCCGCCAGTGCCGGAAGGCGAGTTCTGGACCTGCATGGTCGATACCAACCAGCCGTCGGTACGCGGCCAGGAACGCTTCGAGTTCGATCACGAGTACGCCGTGACCGGCCGCTCACTGCTGCTGTTCGAACTGCAACACTCGGAAGAGGTGTGACATGACGCTCCACGGGTTCCTTCAGCACAGCCGCAGCTATGGCAACACGCAGGCGCTGGGCGAGGCACTGAAGACGCTTCAACGCGCAGAGCTGGACTGCCTGCCGCTGCCTGGCAACGGCGAAACCCTGGAGCGCTTCAGGCGCCTGGCCCAGGTCGCAGGCCATGACCTGGGCCTGTGCAAGTTGTTTGAGGGGCACACCGACGCCTTGGCGATCATTGCCGAGTTGCACGGCCCGCTGCCGCCGTCGGGCAGCACCTGGGGCATGTGGGCCGCCGAGCCGCCGACGGCCAGGGTCCGTGTACGTCGGGACGGCCAGCACTGGGTCCTCGACGGGCGCAAGGCCTGGTGCTCCGGCGCGGCGGTGGTCAGCCATGGCTTGCTGACCGCGTGGAATGAGGCGGATGAACAGCAGTTGGTCGCCGTGCCCATGGACCAACCCGGGGTCACGGTGACGGACGCGGGCTGGCACGCCGTGGGCATGGCGGCCACGGGCAGTGTGGAAATTGTTTTCGATGGCGCCATCGGCGTGGCCGTCGGCGGGCCGGGGGCTTACCTCTCCCGCCCCGGTTTCTGGCAGGGTGGGATCGGCATCGCCGCCTGCTGGTACGGCGCCGCGCAGCGCCTGGCAACCACGTTGCGGGCGCACTGCACCCAGCGCCCGGAGCCCCATGCCCTCGCCCACTTGGGCGCGGTGGACAGTGCCCTGCACAGCGCGGCCTGCGTTCTGCGCGCAGCGGCCCGGGAGGTGGATCAACAACCGTTGGCCAATGCCCAGCAATGGGCGCAACAGGCGCGCGCGTGCGTCGAGGACAGCGTGGAGCAGGTGATCCGCCACGTCGGTCGCGCCGTCGGCGCGGGCCCGTACTGCAAGGATCCACACTTTGCGCAGTTGATGGCGGACCTGCCGGTGTATGTCCGCCAGAGTCATGCCGAACGCGACCTGGCCGCGCTGGGTGAAAGCGTGGTCGGCGCCCCCACAGAGAGATGGCAGTTATGAAACCCAATCCGATCGTCGGCCAGGGCACGCCGCTGCATCGTTGGCAGGCCTCGACGCAATTGGCGCAACTGGCCCACATCAGCGTTGCGCAATTGGTGCCCGAGGGTTGTCGCGCGGTGATTGTCGCGCCGCACCCGGATGATGAAGTCCTCGCGTGTGGCGGGCTATTGCAAGGGTTGGCGGCGCTGGGTCGGCCCCTGCAGTTGATCTCCGTCACCGATGGCTGCGCCAGCCACCCGGGCTCGCGACGCTGGCCGGTGGAGCGTTTGAGCGTGGTGCGCCCGCAAGAGTCGGCCCAGGCCCTGCATCGCCTCGGCCTGCCGCTGCACCGCCTGCAATGGGTGCGCGCAGGGTTTGCCGACAGCCAGGTGGCCGCCCGCGAGGCTGAACTCGCGGCGTTTATCAGGCGCCATCTCACGCCCATGGACGTGGTGTTCACCACGTGGCGCGAGGACGGCCATTGCGACCATGAAGCCGTGGGCCGCGCCAGCGCCGTGGCAGCGCAGGCCATCGGCGCGCGCTTGTATGAACTGCCGGTGTGGGCCTGGCATTGGGCGTCGCCCGAAGACAGCCAGTGGCCCTGGCACCGCGCACGCAAAATCGCGCTGACCGGCGACGTCGTGGCGCGCAAGCGCAATGCGATCCACGCGTTTGCCAGCCAACTGGAGGGCGACCCCCAGATCGGCTTGCCTGCGGTCTTGCCGCCGTATGTGGTGGAACGTTTGCTGCAACCTTTCGAAGTGGTGTTTGTATGAGTGTGGCCACGCCGTATTTTGACCAGTTGTTTGCCGGCAACGATGACCCTTGGGCCTTTCGCCAACGCTGGTACGAGCGCCGCAAACGCGAGCTGACCTTGGCGATGCTGACGCGCCCACGGTACGCCTCGGTGTTCGAACCCGGCTGCGCCAATGGCGAGCTGAGCGCCGAGCTGGCGCCACGCAGTGATCGCCTGCTGTGCTGCGACACCGCAAGTGCCGCCGTCGCACTGGCGCGCACGCGCTTGCTCGGCTTCGCCCATGCGCGGGTGGAGCAAGCGCGCTTGCCCGCGCAATGGCCCACCGGCACGTTCGACCTGATCGTATTGAGCGAGTGGTGTTACTACCTCGACGAGGCGGACCTGCAGCGGGTGATCGAGCACGCCCTCGGCGCGCTCAGCGATGACGGGCAACTGCTCGCCTGCCACTGGCGCCCGCCCATCGAAGGTTGCCCGCAAACGGCGGACCAGGTACATGCGGTGCTGGCGCAACGCTTGGGAATGGCGCAGGTGGTGAGCCATCACGAGCCGGACTTCCTGCTCGATCTCTGGAGCCGCGACGGCCGCTCGGTGGCGACGCTCGAGGGCCTGCAATGATCGGCGTGCTGATTCCCGTGCATAACGAAGAAGCGTTGCTGGCTGAATGCTTGAAGGCTGCCGTGATCGCCGCCAACCACCCCGACCTGTTGGGCGAACGGGTCCAGGTGCTGGTGCTGCTCGACAGTTGCAGTGATGGCAGTGCGCAGATCGCCCAGGCGTATCCGGTGCACTGCCTGTCGGTGCAGGCGCGCAACGTCGGGCGGGTGCGCGGTATCGGCGCCCGGCACCTGTTGAACCAGGGGGCGCGGTGGATTGCCTGCACCGATGCCGACAGCCGCGTGGCGCCAGACTGGTTGGTGGCGCAATTGGCGCTCGGGGTCGAAGCCGTGTGTGGGACGGTCACCGTGGACGCCTGGAGTGAAGGCTTCGATCCGGCCGCGCAGATCCGCTATCACCAAGCCTATCAAGCCCGCGACGGGCACCGGCACGTGCACGGCGCCAACCTGGGCATGAGTGCTGGCGCTTACGTGCGGGCCGGCGGTTTCGAGCCACTGGCCTGCCATGAAGACGTGCAGTTGGTGCGCAATCTGGAACGCTGCGGGGCGTCCATTGCCTGGAGCCACACCCCGCAGGTGGTTACCAGCGCCCGCCTCGATTGCCGCGCCGAGGGCGGCTTCGGCGATTACTTGAAGAGCCTGATGCACGCCCCTTGAAAAAAACGACATTACAAGATGTAAAAGCGACCAGTCCTTGACTATGCTGAGGACGCCTTGCTGGCAATCCAGGGTTGGAGTGCCGCGCAATCACCGCAGCGGAGCCTGTGGTGAATACAAGAGCGTCGTCCCGACAACGGGGTACGACCCACATCCATCGACAAGGACGTGACACCCATGAAGCTTGCCTCCCTAAGCGAAGGCCGCCGTGGCCCGGCGCAAATCTGGAACAGTGCGCCGCAGCTGGCGCAAATCCCCGTCATCAATGCCACCACGCTGGTGCCACCGGGCGCCCGCGTGGTGGTGATTGCCCCGCACCCTGGCGATGAAGTGCTGGCCTGCGGTGGCTTGCTGCAACTGCTCAGCACCCTCGATCACCCGCTGCAATTGATTTCGCTCACCGACGGTAGCGCCAGCCACCCGGGTTCCAATGTCTGGCCGGCGAGTCGCTTGAGCGTGGTGCGCCCCCAGGAAAGCGTCGAGGCGCTGCGCCGCCTGGGCATGCCGCTGCACAGCTTGAAGTGGATTCGCGGCGGCTTCTGCGACAACGCCCTGGCCGCGCGCGAACAACCCTTGGGCCAATTTATCGCGCGCTACCTGCAACCGGGCGATGTGGTCTTCAGCACCTGGCGCAACGACGGCAACGACGACCA
The DNA here is from genome assembly GCF_024655625.1 of Pseudomonas sp. 18.1.10. NCBI lineage: Bacteria > Pseudomonadati > Pseudomonadota > Gammaproteobacteria > Pseudomonadales > Pseudomonadaceae > Pseudomonas > Pseudomonas sp. 18.1.10. Next base: position 17,665 of record NZ_JANLGL010000086.1, on the reverse strand, counting down.
TGACGTGGTCGGCCGCGCCAGCGCCAAAGCGTGCAGCCTGGTGGGCGCACGCCACTATGAACTGCCGATCTGGGCGTGGCACTGGCCGGCGCGCGAAACCTCGCTGATTCCCTGGCAACGTGCACGCAAGGTGCGCCTGGACACCTGGAGCGTGGCGCGCAAACTGCACGCCACCCATGCGTACGCCAGCCAACTGGCCGGCGACCCCGAGATCGGCCTGGCGCCCATGCTCGCCCAGGTGCTGCTGGAGCGCATGCGCGAGCCCTATGAAATCATTTTTGCCTAGGCAGGCACTCGTCTAGACCTGTTATTTCTGACAGTAGCGACCAGGATCATCCACGACTAAGGTGAAAAAAGCGCTGCACAGGTTGAGGTGCAGTCGAGAAACCCATGCCAACCCTTTGCATTGGCCGGTGTTTTTGAGCAGGTAACCCGTCGTCCCTGGTTCGTATCGCGCACACCGTTGTCATGGTCTGAACACCACCTGCCGACGCAGGTGCCGGAATAACGCCCCTCTGCTCGAGGACGAATCATGCGCGTATGCACACTTCCCCTGCTCTACCTGAGTCTGGCTGCCTCTGCGCTGCTCACCTGGCCGCTGCTGGCAGAGGCCGCCTGCACCGAAAGCGGCAACCCTGCCACGGGTCGAGTCTTTACCTGCATCAGCGGCACCGAACCCGGGATCAGCGCCCTGACCGGCGACAACCAGGTGCTGTTCCCCAGTGGCAACATCCAGATCAATGGCAATGTAACGACGGGCTCGGGCGGCGATCTGGTCCAGCTGGATGCTGCGGACACGCGGATCAACGGTGCGGTGAACATGGGCGATGGCGCGAACATCTTTCGCCTGAACAAGGGCACGATCACCGGGGCGGTCACCCAGGGTTCAGGGGCCGACGTTGCGCAAATCAGCGGCGGCCAGGCCGGAGCAATCAGCCAGGGGGACGGCGTTGATAGTTTCTCCCTGAGCGGCGGCACCATTGCCTCGTTGGCCCAGGGCGACAAGCGCGATAAATTTTTCATGAGTGGCGGTACGATCACCGGTGCATTCGAAGACGGCGATGAGGCCAAGATGACCGGCGGCACCATCGGCCGGGTGGACATGAAACTCGACAAGAACCTCTTCGACATGAGTGGCGGGACCATCATCAACAACCTGGTGACCGGTTTTGACGATGACACCATTTTGGTCTCGGGCACCGCTTACATCGGTGGCAACGTCAGCACCAGCGGCGGTTCGGACACCATCACCCTCACTGGGGGCACCATCAACGGGCAGATCCTCGCCAGCGCCGGCAATGACCATTTCAGCTGGATCGGCGGCGGCAAAGTCAACGGGTTCATTCTGCTTGGCGCCGACAACGACACGGCGCTGTTGCAGAACCTGAATGAAACCCTGCTGGCTGGCACGCCCGTGATTGACGGCGGCATCGGGACCGACACGCTGACCGTCGACAATACCCAGGCCGCGACGCCTGGCCGCTACACCAGCTGGGAGCAAGTGACGCTGGACAACAACGCCAGCTTCAACCTCGGTGGCACATTTGTGCTGGGCGACAGCGGCACGGGAACAGGCACCATGACGATCAATGGCAGCAGCAGGTTGCTGGTCAACACCGGTGCTATCAGCGCCTTCACTGCCGGGCAGTTGGTGACCATGAAAAACCGCGGCATGATCGAGATGAACAGCACCAACGGCTCCACCACTGACACCCTGACGGTCAACGGCAATTACATCGGCATGGGTGGCGGGATCGCGCTGCAAAGCGTGTTGGGCGGCGATGGTTCCGCCAGTGACAAACTGGTGGTCAGCCAAGGCACGATCCAGGGCAGCACCGCCATCAGCGTCACCAACGTTGGCGGCGCGGGTGCAGCGACGTTACAGGACGGGATTCAAGTGGTGTTGGCCACCAACGGAGCCACCGGCAGCGCCAGCGCGTTTACCTTGGCCGGTCCGGTGTCCGCCGGGGCGTTTGAGTATCGCTTGTTCAAGGGTGGGGTCACGGCAGGCACGACAGAGAACTATTACCTGCGCTCCACCGTCCCGGTCACCCCGCCGACCCCCGAGATTATCATCCCTCTGCCGAGCCCCTACCCTGATGAGCCACCGCTGCCACCCAACCCGGGGATCACACCGATCCCCATCTACCGCCCCGAAGTACCGATCTACGCGGCGCTGTTCCCGGCCGCCCAGCAAATCGTCCAGGGCATGCTGGGCACGTACCACGAACGCCTGGGCGAGCAGATCCCGCAACAGGGCGATCCGCTTCGCGCAGGTTGGGGCCGCGTCTACGGCAGCAACAGCCGACAAAGCTTCGCCGGCACGGTAAACCCGACGCTGAACAGTTCGATCACCGGGTTTCAAGTGGGCACTGACCTCCTGACTCGCCGCCTGGACGACGGCCAGGTGCTGCACGCCGGCTTCTTCGTCGGCCATAGTCGCTTGAGGGGCGATATCAAGGGTTTCAACGGCGGCTGGCAGGACAAGGATGCCGGCAGCACCACCCTGCGTGGCGACAGCCTGGGCGCGTACCTGACCTGGATCGGCGCCAACCAGGCCTACCTGGACGTGGTGTTGATGGGCACCCGCCTTGACGGCCACAACGAGTCCGACCGTGGCGTGAAGATGAAGACCCGTGGGCATAACGTGGCTGCATCGGCGGAAGTGGGCCGGCCATTCCAGGTCAGCCCCAAATGGAGCGTTGAACCCCAGGCGCAACTGATCGTTGGCAAGACCAAGCTGGACCGCCAGAACGACGGTATCTCCGACGTCGCGTATGACGCCGACACCACCGTCACCACCCGCTTGGGCGTACGCCTGCGCGGTGATTACCAGGTGCGCGACATGCCACTGCAACCCTACGCACGGGCCAATGTCTGGCATACCCGTGGCGGCAAGAACACCGTGACCTTTGCCGATGTCACCGACATCGATACCGAACAGAAATCCACCACCCTGGGCGTCAGCCTCGGCGCCAACCTCACGGTGGCGCCGGGCATCAGCCTTTACAGTGAAGTGGGTTTCAATCGGAACCTGGACAGCAATGCCTTCAATGGTCGCCAAGGCACGCTGGGGTTGCGAATGGCGTTCTGAGGTGCAGCGTCAGAAATCCACGGTGGCCGACAACTCGAAGGTACGCGGTGCGCCCAACCCCAGGCTGGCCGTCAGCGGCATGCCCCAGTACGCCTTGTCAGTGACGTTGGTCACCGTGCCGCGCAGGGTCACCGGCCGGCCCGCGACCTGCACTGCATACCGCGAGCCCAGGTCGAAAATCGTATAGCCGGGGATCGACTGCGCGTTGTCGTCACTGATGTACTGCTGGGACACCGCCGTCGCGTTGGCGGTCAGGGTCAGGCCGGGCACCAGTGGCGTGTCCCATTCCGCGCCGAGCTTGCCTTGCAGCTTGGGCAACCCGGTGGCGGTCTTGCCTTCATCATCGCCCCCCGGCGACTTGGTGATCTTCGGATCAACGTGGGCCACGCCACCCATCAGGCGCACATCGTCGATGGGCGAGCCGAAGAAGCCCCACTCGATGCCTCGGTTACGCTGTTCGCCGCCAAAGGAGAACACATTGGTCACCGGGTCGGTGGCGCTGCCCGGACGCTCGATCTGATACAGGCTGAGGGTATGGGTGAACGTGCCCAGGTCGAGCTTGAGGCCGATCTCCTTCTGCTTGGATTTATACGGGGCGAACACATCGCCGTAGTTGGCCGCCGTCATCGGTGCCATCGCCCCTTTGCTCAGGCCCTCGATGTAGTTGGCGTACACCGAGACCTGCTCCGTGAGTTTGACCACCAAGGCTGCGGCGGGCGTTGTTGCGCTTTCGTCATAACCAGGCTTGTTACGGGCGCCGGTGGTGGTGTTGAAGGTGTCCGTGACCACGTTCTGGCGGCGCACGCCAAGGGTCATTTGCACCTTGTCGTCCAGGACCGACAAGGTATCCGCCACGCCGTAGCTGGTCAGCGTGGATTCGGTGTGTGCCACCGGCGCAAAGCTGCGCGGCGCCTCTGGGCCCCAGGTCGGGTGATAGATATTGGTCAGCCAATCCGCACCGGGCACCCAGCGCCGGCCATAGTCCTTTTGCTTGTCGGCATACCGCGTGGCGTTGACCACCCATTGGTGCCCGATCGGCCCGGTCTGCCCTTTGCCCTTGAGCCCCGCCTCGGCCGAGGTTTTCTCGATGTCCATCTTCAGCTGGCCCATGCTGGTCTTCAAATCCCCGGCGTTGTTGATGACCTGGGCCGACATCGCGCCGCTGTAGCGGTAGTGGGTCTCGCTGGCGCCGAATGCCGCGTAGGCCAGCAGGTGCTCGCTCAGGTCAAATTCGCCGCGCACAATCGCGCCCTGGTCCTTGGTATCGACAAACGCCCAGTCCGGGTTGAGCAAGGTGTCGGACTTCGGCGGCTTGGGCACGGCCACATTCGCCGCCAGGCTGATCCCACGGTTCTGCCCGCGCACGCGGTCTGCGCTGTTGTACAGGTCGGCCGACAGCCGCGCACGCTCGCCGCGCCAATCCAGGCCGAGGGAATTCAACTGGGCTTTTTGCTGTTGATGCTCGGTGGCAGTGTCGCCATCGCGGTACATGCCGTTGAAGCGCACGCCAAATTGCTGCTCATCGCCAAAGCGCCGGCCGACGTCGAGGTGGCCGCCGAACTGCGCATCGGACATGTAGGTGGTGGTAAACCGCGTCAACGGCTGTGCCCCGGCGCGCTTGGGCACCAAGTTGACCATGCCGCCTACCGAGCCGCCCGGTGGCATGCCGTTGAGCAATGCCGACGGGCCCTTCAACACCTCGATGCGCTCGTACATCTCCGGCGAGATGCGGTAATACGGCGCCACGCCGAACAGGCCGTCGATGGTCACATCGCTGATGCTGGTGGCAAAACCACGGATCGAATAGTTCTCGCTGTAGGTGCCCTTCAGGCCATTGCTGAACACCGCCGGGTCGGTGGCGGCGATCACATCGGTGACGGTCTGGGCCTGGCGGTCGGCGATGTATTTTTCCGTGTAGCTGATGGTGCTGAACGGCGTTTCCATAAAGTCCTTGTTGCCCAGCAGGCCTAGCCGGCTGCCGTACGCCACCTGGTCGCCAGCGTAGGTCAGCGGTAATTCAGTGGCCGGCGCTTCACCCTCGACGCGAATCGCCGGCAAGGTGGACACGCGGTTTTCTTCGGCTTGTGCGAGTTCTTCGGCAAACGCGGGGGCGCTGCTGATCGCCAACCCAAGCAAAGCCATGGGGGCAAACCCTGGACGAGCGGGCACAGGGGTACGTGTACGGTGAGTCATGGAAGGCTCCGTAAGGTGGGATGTTGTTTTAGTGTTGGCAGTGTGAAGCGGGGTTAACGCCTGGAATCAGGGTTGATAGCCCTGGAGCACATCGGCGATCACTTGCTTGATCGAGCTCGGGCTGGCCGCCATGACGTACCAGGCATCGGCATCGACAAACACCACGCGCCCGGTTTTCCAGGCGTTGGTCTGGCGCAACAACGGGTTTCCCAGGGTGTGCGCATTGAGCAACGGGCGATGCTCCATCACCGCCGTGCGGTCGACCACGTAGAGAATGTCCGGGTTGGCCTGCTGGATGAATTCACTGGAAATCAGCTGGCCATGCAAACCGGCCTCGGCGGTCGGGCTGGCCGGTTTCACCCCCAGTTCGGTAAACACAAAGCCGTAGCGCGACTGCACGCCAAACGAGCTGAACGCGCCGTTGTTATGCAGCACCACCAGGGCGCGCTCGGGGCGCTCGGCGGTGACGCGTCGTGCTTCGGCGACCTTGGCATCGAGGGCGGCAACCTGTTGTTGCGCCAGGTCGGGCTTGGCGAAGATCTGCCCGAGGGTCAGCAGGTGCTGCTTGATGACCTCGATATGGCGCTTCTGGCTGTCGCGATAATCCACATCGAACTGCACGGTGGGCGCGATCTGGCTGAGTTCGCCGTAGTGCGGGGCCTGCAACGAGGTTATCAGGATCAGGTCCGGCTTGGCCGCGTGCACCCGCTCCAGATTCGGCTGGACGATGGCGCCGGTGTCCACCACCGCCGCGTCGTCCTTGTAGCGTTGCAGGAACGGCGGCACGAAGTCCTTGGGCATGCCGGCCACGGGTACGCCCAGTTGGTCGAGGAAGTCCACTTCGTTCATGTCCAGGGCCACCACCCGTTGTACGGGCGGCTGGATCAACGTGGTGCCCAGCGCGTGCGTCACGCTGATCGGGGCGGCGGCCGACGCCGGCCCGGCGCCAAGCGCGGCCAGTAACAGGGCGCAGGCCCAGGCGGTGTGTGTGCGATTCATGGGATTTCTCATGCGGGGTTGAAGTAGTTGCACAGGCGGCCACGGGCGCCGTGGGTGATTTCGAAGTCGAGGTCGTACAGTTCGCCCAGGCGGGTTTCGTTGACCACCTCGGCCACGCTGCCGGCGCAATGCACGGCGCCGGCTTTCATGGCAAGGATATGGTCGGAGTAATGGGCGGCGAAGTTGATGTCGTGCACCACCAGGATCACCGTGCGGCCCTGCTCGTCACACAGCCGGCGCAACGCACGCATGATATGCACGGCGTGCTTGATATCGAGGTTGTTCAGCGGCTCGTCGAGCAGCAGGCAGTCGGTTTGCTGGGCGATGGTCATGGCGAGGAACGCCATTTGCCGCTGGCCGCCGCTGAGCTCGTCGAGGTAGGCCTGGCGCAGGGGTTGCAGCGCAAGAAAGCTCAGCGCGTCATCGATCACGCGGTGGTCTTCGCCGGTCAGCGCGCCACGGCTGTAAGGGAAGCGCCCGAAGGCCACCAGTTCCTCGACGGTCAGGCGCAGGTTGAAATCCGGCGCCTGGCGCAAGGTGGCCACGCGCTTGGCGTAGTCGCGCAGCGGGATGTCGTTGACCGCGCGGCCATCCAGGCGGATGTCGCCGCCGTTCGGCGCCATCAGCCGCGCGATCATCATCAGCAACGTGGTCTTGCCGGCGCCATTGGGGCCGATCAGCGAGGTCAGGCGCCCAGCGGCAAAGCGCGCGTTGACGCCGGCCAGCACGGTCTTGCTGCCGTAGGTTTTGTGGAGGTTGTGCACAGTGATCATCGGGTGCCTCGGGTGCGCAGCATCAGCGCCAGGAAATACGTGCCGCACAGCAGGTTCACAAGAATGCTGACGGTGGTCTTGTAGTTGAAGACGTGCTCGACCAGCAGTTGCGCCGCAATGAACATCGCGATGGCAATCGCGCTGCCCATGGGCAAGGTCACGCGGTGGCGGAACGTGCGCGCCAGCGCATAGGTGGTGTTGGCCACAAACACGCCCATGAACGCCGTGGGCCCCAGCAGCCCGGTGGAAATCGCGACCAACGCCGCCACCAATGCCAGTTGCCGGCGCACCACGCTTGGGTAATCCACCCCCAGCGACACGGCTTGGTCGCGGCCGAGGGCGAGCACGTCGAGGGTCGGCAAGGTGCGGGCAAAACCCAGGCACAGCATGGCCACCAACAGCCCCGAGAGCAGTAATTGCTGCGGCTGCACGCGGTTGAACGACGCCTGGCTGAAGCCTTGCAGAATCGAAAACTCGCCGGGGCTGATCTTCAACTGCACGAACTGCGTGACGGTGCCGATCACCAGGCTCAACACCAGCCCCAGCAGCAACAGGAAATACACGTTGCTGTGGCCCTCGCGCAGCAACCAGCGTTGCAGCGCCCAGGAATAGCCGAGCATCAGCAGCACCGACAGCACAAAGTTGCCCTGGCTGCCCAGCACCACCAGGCTGGCGGTGCCCAGTACCAGCACCAACAACGCCTGGAACAACAGGTACACCGCTTCATAGCCCATGATCGCCGGCGTGAGGATGCGGTTGCCGGTGAGGGTCTGGAAAATGATCGACGACCACGCCACGCACACGCCGCCCATGCACATCGCCGCCAACCGCGCGAGGCGCTTGGGGATCACATAGTCGAAGTCCAGCCCAGAGCGGAACAACACAAAGCCCAACGCCAGGGCCAGCACCAAGGCCCACAGCCGCTTCATCGCTGCCTCCAGACGATCAACCCGAGGAACAAGCCGCCGCCGACGATGCCGGCAGTGAGGCCAATCGGCACTTCGAACGGGAAGATCAGCAGGCGCCCGAGAATGTCGCAGGCCAGCAGCAATGCGGCACCGCCGAGGGCGACGATCGGCAACGTACGGCTGAGGTTTTCGCCGTAGTACAGGGCCACCAGGTTGGGAATCACCAGGCCGACAAAGGGGATCGAACCGATGGTAATCACCGTCGCCGCCACGGTCACGGCCACCAGCAACAGGCCCAGCGCCGCCGTGGCCGCGTAGTTCAGGCCCAGGCTGGTGGCCATGCCCTCGCCCATGCCCATCACGGTGAAGCGCTGCGCATACAGGTAAGCCAGCGCGACGCTGGGCAGGATCAGGTAAATGATCTCGTAGTTGCCCTGCACCACCTTGGAAAAATCCCCCAGCAACCAGCCCTGCATGCTTTGCAGGATGTTGTGGCGGTAGGCATAGAACTCGGCGATGGCGCTGAGCACGCCGCCGTACATCAAGCCGATCACCGGCACCAGCAAGGTGTGGTGAAAACGCAGGCGCCGGATGATCGCCAGGAACACCAGGCTCGCCGCGAAGCAACACAGCAGCGCAAACAGCATGCGCACGCTGGCGCTGGCGGCCGGCGCCACGCCCAGCGACACGAGGATGCCGAGCTTGGCCGCGTCCAGGCCGCCGGTGGTGCCCGGCTCGACGAACTTGTTGCGCAGGATGTGCTGCAAGATCACCCCGCACACCGCCAAGCCCACGCCGGTCAGCACCAGCGCGGCCAGGCGCGGCAGGCGGCTGGCTGTCAGCGTCAGCCATGCGTCGCCGTCGAATGCCAACAGGTCGATCTCACGGGCGCCCACCAGCAGCGACACGCCGCACAGCACCAGCAATACGCCACAGCCCACTAGACGCATCATGCAATCCGCCAACCACGGGCCGCCCGGCGCTGGGCAAGGAACTGCGCGTAACGCCCGCCGCTGGCCGCCAAGGTCGCTGGCGTGCCCTGCTCGACGATCTCGCCGTCATCCAGCACGAGGATCTGGTCGGCCATGGCCACCGTCGACAGCTGGTGCGCGATCACAATCAACGTGCAGCGCCCGCGCAACCTGGCCAACGCTTCGGCGATGGCGGCCTGGTTGTAGGTGTCGAGGGCGGCGGTGGCTTCGTCCACCAGCAGGATCGGCGCGTCCTTGAGCAACGCGCGGGCAATGGCGATGCGTTGGCGCTCGCCCCCCGACAACCGCGCCCCGCCCTCGCCCACCGGCGTGTGCAGGCCCTGGGGCAAACGCGCAACGATCTCAGCCACGCCGGCTTGCTGCGCCACCGCCGCAATCTCGGCGAGGCTGGCGCCCGGTTTGCCGAGGCGGATGTTGTCGGCAATGCTGCCCTGGAACAGGTAGGTGTCCTGGAAAATCTGGCTGATCTGCGCGGCCAGCGCCGCTTCGGACATCTCGCGCACCTCCACGCCACCGACCAACACCTGGCCCCGGCTCGCATCGAAGAAGCGCGCCAGCAACCGCACCAGGGTGGTCTTGCCCGAGCCCGACGCGCCGATCAGCGCGGTCATGCTGCCCGGTTCGATGCGCAGGCTCACCCCGCGCAGCACCTGGGGTTCGTCGGGGGCATAACAAAAGCTGACGTTGCGCAATTCCACCGAGCTGTCCGTTGGCGCTTTCGGTTGCGCGGCGACCGGTAATGGCTGTTCGGCAAGAATGCTGTGCACGGCGTCGAGCTGGGCGTTGGCGCTGCGCAGGATTTCGCCATAACTGGCCACTTCCAGCAGCGGTTCGATATAACGGCACACCAACACCAAGGCCACGCAGGCGGCGATGGCGTCGTGGGCATCCAGCGCGTCGCACCACAGCGCGACGGCCACCAGCAACGCGCAGAAGATCCCTTGCACCGCCCAGGCATTGAGCACCGCCGCCAACGACGAGCGATAGATCAAACGCTGGCCGGACTGGCGTTGCCTGTCGATGGCCTGGTCCAGCAAGCGCGTGGCGCCGCCGCTGCCATTAAACGCGCGCAACACCGACTGGGCCTGGGCGAACTCGACCATGCGCTGGCTGGTCTGGGCGAAGTGCCGCTGATAGGTGCTGTCGGCACTGTGGCCCAGGCGCGCGGTGAGCAGCATCACGCCCACCAACAACGGCAGCGCCAGCAACGCCAACACACCCAAGGGCCAGTGCAACGCAAACAGCGCGGCAACCAGCACCAGCGGCGTCACGGCGCCGCCAATCACCGGGGTGAACACATGCGCCGGCAACTGCGCCACTGCCATCATGCCCTGGGTGATGAGATGGCCGAGGCGCGCACTGTTTTGCGTGTTGAACCAGCCCACCGACAGGCGCGCCACGTGATCGCCGAGGCGTTGCCGCGCGCCTTGCAGCACCGCCACGCCGACGGCCACACCGGCCTTGTCGAGTGCTCGGCGCCACAGCGCGCAGAGCATCACGCCGACCAGGAGTGCAATCAGCCAACGCCCGGCCTCCCGTGCATCGCCGGCCAACAGGTGGCCGATCACCGGCACCAGTGTCATCAGGGTCAGCCCGCTGAGCAGGCCGTAGAACACCGCCATCGCGGCATAACGGCGCAACGTGGGCGCGTCTTCGCCCAGCAGGCGTACAAAAGTCTTCAGCATGGTTGCACCGCCGGTGATTCGCTGCGGGCGTAATCGCCCAATTGCCATAACCGTGCGTAGAGCCCGCCGTGGGCCAGCAGGTCGGCGTGACGGCCCTGTTCATGCAGGGTGCCGTCGTGGATCACAAGGATCTGGTCGGCGTGCATCACCGTGTCGAGCCGATGGGCGATGACCAGCAGCGTGCGGCCTTGGGCGAAGCGCGACAGGGCTTGCTGGATCGCCACTTCGTTGTCGGCATCGGCGGCGGCCGTGGCCTCGTCGAGCACCAGCACGGGTGGGTCCAGCAGCACCGCGCGGGCGATGCTGAGGCGCTGTTGTTCGCCGCCGGAGAGCTGGGCGTCTTCGCCGATCACCGAGTCATAGCCACGCGGTAGGAGCAGGATGCGGTCGTGGATGTTCGCGGTGCGCGCGGCCTGTTCAATGTCTGGTTGAGTCGCGGAGGGTCGGCCGAGGGCGATGTTGTCGCGCACGCTGGCGTGAATCAGGCGTACCTCTTGCAGCACAAACCCGATGCGCTGGTACAACAGCGGCGTGTCGAGGTGGCGCAGGTCGGTGCCGCCGAGGGTGATGCGCCCGCTGCTGGGGTCGAAAAACCGCAGCAGCAGGCGCGCCAGCGTGGACTTGCCGGCGCCGGACAGGCCGACGATGGCCGTGGTGGTGCCCGGTTGCAGGGTGAAATTGATATCCCTCAGCACCGCATGGTCGTGCTCATAGGCATAACCGACCTGCTCAAAGCAGATCGCATTGCCGCTGGGCAGTTGCACGACCGATTGCGCCAGCGTCGGCGTGTCCAGCAACCCCTGCACGCGCTGCGCGGCGCCGCTGGCGTTGTGCAAATCGTGGGTGATGTAGTGCAACAGCAGCAACGGCGCACTCAGGCCCGGCGCCACCAAGACGAAGGGCAGCACGTCCACGGGCGCGATCCAGCCCAGGCCGACAAACAGCGTACCGGCCGCCAGCACCACACCGAGCACGGTGACCGGCGCGATCATCGCATTGGCATTCGCCATCGACGCCACCAGCGGGCGGGTGAAGTCGATAAAGATCGTGGCAAAGGTGTCGATGGCACTGCGATAAGCCCCGTGCGCCTTGCCGCTGGCGCCAAAAGCCTTGACCACCGGGATGCCATTGACGAACTCCACCACCGCGTTGCCGATGCGCGCCATCGCGCTGACAAATTCCTGCATACTCGCGCCGCTGGCGCGCATGGCCCGCGAGAAAAACAGGAAATACCCGGCAAACGGCAACAGCGCCACCAGCGCCAGACGCCAGTCCATGACGAACAGATAAACCGCCGACACCAACACCGCCCCGCCCGCGCGGCCAGCGGTGGTGTAGAAATGCGCGGTGAGGCTGTGCAGCGTATTGATATCGTCCTGCATCGCCCGTTTCACTTCGCCCGATGCCCGGCTGCTGAACCACCCCAGCGGCACACGGCTCAGGTGCTGAGTGATCGCGCGGCGCAAATGATGGGTCAGGCGATTGTCGGCCAGGTGGGCGAGCAGCTCAGCGGTAAACATCAACGCCATCCCCGCGAAAAGGCTTACAGCGCTTAGGGCAACAACCCACCACACTTCACTCGACAGCTGACCGCCAGCGCCGAGTACACGTGCAGCGATATGGGCGATGGCCGCCAGCGGCACCAGCGTCAGCATGGCGCCGACGGCGGCAAGCCCTGCGGCGATGCACAGACGCCCACGGATAGGCGTCAGAATCCGGCTGAGGGTGCCTGCGGCTTGAGGGTTGGCCGAAGCCGCTTCAGGAGAGTCCATTGACAGAAAAAGTCCGTTTGAGAATCAGAATCATATTTAGTTGCATGACTATAAACTAATTTGCGCAAAGCCGACAAGACAGCTACAACCTTGTGTTCAGCGATTAAGGAATACCCATGGAACCCGCAAAAAAAACCGCCACCCGCGGCCGCCCGCCGAGCATCACCCGCGAGCGCATCGTCGACGCCGGCATCGAGATGGGCCTGCCCAACATCACCTTCGTCGGCCTCGCGGCGGCGTTGGGGGTCAGCCATATGGCGCTGTACAAACACGTGGCCAACCTCGAAGCGCTCAAAGCCATGGTCGCCGAAGAAATCTTCACCCGCTGGCAGATCCCCCAGGACTGCGGCGATGCCGACGGTGGGTTGAAGGACTACCTGATCGTGTTTGCCACCTCGGTCCGCGAATTCGTCAAAACCCACCCGGGGCTGACCCCGTACGTGATCCGCCGCGCGGCCGCGACCGCGCCGATGCTGGCCAAGATTGACGGGCACCAGGCGCTGATTGCGCAGGGGTTTGGGGTGAGCAAGGAACAGGCGCGATGGTTGTTGGCGACGGTGGCGTTTCACTGCATGGCGGTGGCGGATACGGTGTATACGGTGACGCAGCGGGAGCCGGTGGTGGAGACCTCGCGTGCCGCTGAAGAGGCGGAGATGGAGGTGGAGTTGGCGCGGGGGATGGAGGCGTTGGTGGTGGGGGCGTTGGTGATGGTGGAGAGAGGGGCTGCTGTTGCCTGAAGCTAACTTCGGCCTATCAGTAGGTACACCAATTGAGTAAGCATCGCTGGCAATCGCTGTTGGTGCCATCTAGCTTTCATAGGCCGTGCTGAGCTATGCGGCCGAGGCAGAATGTTGGGCAACCCCGCATTCTGCTCGCGGCCTAATTGGAGGACTCAAGCTTTCTGAATATTTACAAGCCAATGTCCCACCACTTTCGAAACGTACTCCTTCCCGGTCAGTAAATGGATATCACCATCAGCCGGATCGATGTAGAAAACGCTGTTCAGCTCATCATGCTTTCCAGGTCCGTCAAGCACGTTGGCGACATACGCAACCACCACGTGATCCATGACCGGTGAAAGGCGCAGTTTCAGAATGATCGGGCGCTCGTCTCGCAGCTCAGCAACAGTCAACTCAGGCGAAGGCGATCCCTTGAAAAATTTAGCGGTTGATCGCCAAGGTATGCCTGCATGAGTAAATCCCCACGAATTGAGAAATGCGGACATCTCATAGTCGCTTGCTGTTTCGATAGTCACATGTCCCTTCATGGCTGCGACGATTTCAGGCTGGCTCCAATCGATGCCCCGATAGTCCAGCAACGTCTGGATAACAGCTGCCCAGCACCAGACAGGCGTGAGTTGTTGCCTTGCATGCTTTGTAAAGCCCGATATGCCAACAGGCACAGCGTTGGCTATCGGAACGAATGTAGCCAGCATCGCGCCAACCCCCGCGAATATTACCTTCCTTCGTGTCAGTGAAATACTCATATTCCCAATTCCTCAAACGTGGGCCGCGAGAAGTGGTGTACGGGGCAAAAGATGGCTGCGGCTACCTATCTGTTACCCAACGCTCTTTGGTATAGCAGCTATGCGCTGCTCATAGGGGGCAGATTTACTTTTTCATGAATATATCTGTCCCATCTTTTGGAGACGTTGGTGGTGGGGCCGTTGGTGATGGTGGAAGGTGTGGCCTGAGCTTTGCCAAGGCCTGCCTCGGGCAGGCGATAGGATGCAATCGTCCCGATGTAAACTTAAGCGGTTTCTGAAGCCATCCAGTGCGAAAAACTGCGCAACTGAGCCGTAAACTCTTTTGGCTTTGCGTCCGGGCGCCTTGCCTGGGACAAGAAAAAACAGATCTTCACGCGCATACACGGGAAATGCTGAAAAAACAGTTCGACATGCTCTTCCAGTGTTTGCGGCCACAGCAAGTCCTGCTCGGAACGAAGTACTTGCGTTGACCGGATGAGTTTGCGCGAAGCTTCACGCTGCAAACGTTGCGATTGCATCGGTGTCGCCGCCTGCTCGATAAGTTCGGCATACCGCGTCAGTACGGATGCAAAGTCACCATTTACCGCAATGGCGATATCACGCGATGGCTTGAACCGGTCGAAGCGTGTGCTCAGATCATTGCCCCATAGGCAGCGACAGTGATGCTTGAGCCAATATCCCCAGCTCAATCGATTGTCAGCCGCTAAGACTTCAGCGCGGCTACCGATATCGAAATCGATCTTGGTGACTTCGGGATGCCGACTTTCCAGCGTGCGCCGTTTTGACTCCAGTATTTTCAGATCTTGTGATGCGGGAGGGTTTTGCAGGATAAGGGTTAGGTCCAGATCGGAAACGGCAGGTACGGCGTCGCCTCTTGCGACGCTGCCGTACAGGTATATGCCGTCTAGCAGAGGGTTCGACCGCGTGAGCGTCGTGCAAACGTCTACCAGCAAATCCTGAAACTGTGGCTGCACCTCGACATTGGACAAGGTGGGGATATAACCGTCGGCGTCGATGCCACTTGGGTGGAGTCGGTCCATGGAGCCATCCGTTGGGTGTGTTCAGGGAGGGACTTTAACAGGGTCGATGGGGTATGCGTCTCGCTGGAGGGGCGGATTTGTGGGCGGCTGCTTCCAGCTAGCAATCTGGGCCAACCGCCGAAACGCTCTGACGAACATAATAATTGTCGAACTCACTGCTTTCGACGAACTGGAAGCCATGGCGGATATAAAAGCGATTCGAAGCGCTTTCTTTGAGAGCACCCACTTTAATAGAGAGCGCAGCTGCATCCGCCATTTTGAAAATCTGAGTGAGAACAGCAGACCCTACACCTAATCCTTGCGCGTTCGGTCTCACATACAAGTGGTCGAGCGAGAGTTCATTGGGGTGATGCTTGACTACGACAAAACCAACCCTCTCTCCAGATACCTCGATGTAGTGGGTGTTGCGGGCTTCAAAACCGCTAAGAAACCGCTCGCGCGCGCGCACCAGATCAAATCGCCCAATACGCTCCAGACTTTCGCGCATGGCCTCAATTCGAATGGCTACAAGATTGTCCAAGTCGCTTTGTTGAGCCAGGACCAAAATGACTGGGGAGTTTTGATTGGGTGCGACGGGCATATTTTGTGCTCTATTTACCATCCGGGAAGGCCAGCATAGAGAGCCTGATAGGTTCAAGGCAGTCAACAACCGCGACCGCAATTTCACCAGCGCAAAGCTGAAGCGGCGGATGGAGGAAATTGAATCAAAAAAAGGACAGATTTATTTCTGAAAAATAAATCTGTCCCTCAAAAACGCATAAACGATGCTCCAGCCTGTGTCACCCCTTGGTAAGATCCACCAACGGCGTCTGCCGCACCTCAGTCTCCCGCCCATCCTGAATCTCGATAACCTGCTTCAAGGCTCTATCCACCGCCGCCTTATCCGCCAACAAGCTATAGCTGATGCGGAACTGCTTGTGTTCCTTGGGCCCAATTGTCGGTACTAGATTCAGTGGCCGCTGATAACGGCGGTTGTAAGAAAAACTTGTCCCAGGCTCCAGCCCTGTGACATAGCCCTGGCCTTCGGTGTCGGTGTTTTTCCATAGGGAAAACACGGGCAGTGTCTGGGTATTGAAGCCGACCGCAACGCCCAGGCTACCGGCCTTGTTATGCAACACGGTCAACGTATCGCCTTTGGCATCGGCATACGGCACCACGTTGTACACCGTTTCGTCGTAGTCCCTGGTCGGTGCGCGGTAGGTTTGCCAGTCGGGCAGATCATCCTTGGCCTTGTCGTTGAACGGCGACACCTGTTTCACCGGCGCGGCGAAACGAGCGCCCTGCTCCAGGAACGGGGTGCTGAAGTTGCTGTGATACAGCGCCTGGTATTCCTTCGGATAGTCGCCGTTGTTGGTCAGAGTGTCGTTGAGGGCGAACACGACGCTGCCGGGTTCGGTCACCAGTTCGGTCGCGACCGAGAAGTCGACCTTCTTGAACGCCTGCTCTTTCAGCTCGCCGCGCAGGGTAATGGCGTACGGTGGTTTTTCATCGATATGCAGCGTGACTTTATTCGCAGGAATGTTGGCGGCTCGACCGTGCAGGGTCAGCAGTTCGCCGTTGTCGACGCCGGGGTGGCCGACCCATTCGTATCCGCAGCGGGTGACCAGCTCATTGAAACCTTCCAACCAGCCCAGGCCACCGCGGCCATTGAGTTCGATAAAAGACGGATTGACCACTTCCTTGACCGGCGAATCCCAGCCCATGCGTACATTGCCAACCGAGGCCTGCAAGACATTCATTCCGCGAGTCGGCACTACCGAGAGTTTCATCGTGCCGTTATCGATGTCGACAATGCTGACGCCCTCCTGCCGACCGCCGTGCAAGGTGCGCAAGGTAACGCTGAAGGGTTTGTCGGTTTTTATTCCGAGTTTTTGACTGGTGATCTGCCAGCTCTGGGCGGCTTTGTCAGTGTCGAGCAGAACGTAATCCCAGGCCATGGCGTGGGAGGCAGCGGACAGTGCGCTGATGGCAACAAAAAGTTTGAGCGGGGTCATGGCGGCAGCCTTTCTTGGAGTTGTGCCATTTTTATAAACGCGATGAAACGTTTCAGCAAGCTAAAAGATCGATAGGGTGATGTTGTTGATAGCTCATTTCTGCATGCTGTGACCGGCTAAACTCGACCCATAGCGGCCATACACGAAGGCTCAGCTACAACACGTGTAAATGCGGTTTAGTGGATGGGATTCAGTGTATTTTTGGCCCGCTCACCACAGCAATGCCTCAACTTCATCATATTTCTCAGCGACCTTAAGGAAGGGTTCCGCCCAACCACTGCTGAGGCTGACTTCTTGCAGGGGACCGGTTGGAGCAAACAGAACTGCAAATTTTAGCCTTTCGGGTAACTCGCCAGACTTCAGCGTACTGACCAACCCTAGCAATTCTCTTTTTGCCTGTGCTTCGTCCTCCCAACTTGACCAGCAGAAGTCATTGTCCGGAAGAGAAATAAGCTCAATGGCTGCTTCAAGAACATGGATGAGACTTTCAATAGGGAAGTCGTGATTTAACTCGCCATGAATCAGCTGCCTTGCACGATCCAAATTCATAGGGTGACTGCCTTCTTCCTGTTTGTGGCGGTTAAAACAGCATTGAGGCTAGCACGTTGGGGTCGCTGCACCTGCAACGCGCGTCTTGATATATGCGTCACTGATCCACCGCCATCGCGGGCAAGCTGAACTGGCCTAATGATTTTGGACACTTCAATCGGGCGCTATGATAGCGCCCAA
>NZ_JANLGL010000085.1:12630-23651 GCF_024655625.1 Pseudomonas sp. 18.1.10 | reverse complement strand
TAGCGGTGGTTCAGTCAACAACTATGTTGAATGTGCCACCGCTATCGCAGGCAAGCCAGCTCCCACATTTGATTTCAGTGATTGTTAGACCGCGTCTCTCGGCAACATCAGACCCAACGGCAAACGCACCCGCGCCTCCAGGCCCCCGCCTTCCCGGTTGCGCAGCTCAACATTGCCGCCATGCATCGAGGCAATCCGCCGCACAATTGCCAGCCCAAGGCCAGTGCCTTTGCCACCCCGGGCACGGTCGCCACGGGTGAACGGGTTGAAGATGCCTTCCAGCTCCGCCGGGTCGATCCCGGTGCCACGGTCCATCACACTCAGCACCACGTAGGGCGCAGCACTGTCGCCGGACACGTACGCCGCCACTTCCACATCGGAACCCGCGTGATGCAAGGCGTTGCCGATCAGGTTGTTCAGCAGGCGCTTCATCGACACCCGACGCAATGCAAACGGCTGGATCGGCTCCAGGCGCATACGCACCTGTTCGCCATTCTGGTTGTAGGGCGCCACCACCTCACGCACCAGGTCCGTCAGGTCCACTTCCTCTACCACTTCGTCACGGCCATCACGGATAAACGCCAGGAACTGGTCGAGGATCGCGTCCATGTCCTCGATATCACGGACCATGTCATCGGTGAGGTCGTTATGGTTGCCCATCAACTCCAATGACAGCCGCAAGCGCGTCAACGGTGTGCGCAGGTCATGGGACACCCCCGCCAGCATCAGCTCGCGTTCGCGCCCGGCCTGTTCAACGTCCTCCGCCATCTGGTTGAAGGCGCCGTACACCTCGGTCATCTCGCTGGGCGTGTCGCTGACCGGCAGGCGCACACTGCGCCCCTGGCCCAGTTGGCGGGCGGCAAACACCAGGCGTTTGAGCGGTTGGTTGAGCTGGCGCACGAAAATCCACGCGGACGCGGTAGAAAGCAAGCCAATGGCCAGGAACCAGCCCAGCACGTTCCAGATCTTCTGCCCTCGCAACGGGTGCGGGTACAGCGGCACTTTCAGCCAATCCTCACCCAGGCTCGGCGCGCGCACCCACAACGCCGGCGACACATGCATGCGCAGGCGCACCTCGGTGTCTTCACCCAGTTCGGCCTGCATCTGGCGCTGGTAGATCTCGCTGTAGGGCCAATGCTGCTCGCCCTCGGGCACACCGGCGCCGGCGACGCGCACCAGGGTGGCGGCCTTGGCGATCTTCTCGCGGTTCTCAGGGTCGGCGGCCCAGTAGGCGCGCAGCGTCAGGGCGACGCCGTGACTGTATTGTCGATCCACCAGCACGTCTTCGTTCATCAATAGATAAACCAGCGTGAGTGCCTTGGAAAACAGAACGACGATCAGCACCAGCCAAAGGGTGCGGGAGAAAAAGCTTTGCGGGAACCACAGCGGGGTTTTCATAGAAGACAGCTAGACACCTTGCAGGAATGAGCGGCGCTCGCAGAATTGCAGACGCCGGGCATCCCGTCGACCCTCACGGAGCCGAACCCATGGATGCCCGTTCCTGCAAATCTTCGGTCACTTGGTTGCAGTGCCATCCGGCACAAACACGTAACCCACGCCCCACACGGTCTGGATATACCGTGGCTTGGACGGGTCCGGCTCGATCATCCGGCGCAGACGGGAAATCTGCACGTCGATGGAGCGCTCCAGGGCATCCCACTCCCGGCCACGGGCCAGGTTCATCAGCTTGTCGCGGGTCAGCGGCTGGCGGGCGTTCATGACCAACGCCTTGAGCACGGCGAATTCGCCCGTGGTCAGCATGTGCACTTCGTCGCCACGCTTGAGCTCACGGGTTGCCAGCGACAGCTCGTAGTCGCCAAACGTGACGCTTTCGTCTTCGCTGCCCGGTGCGCCTGGAACCGGCGGTGCCTGGCGACGCAATACGGCCTTGACCCGCGCCATCAGCTCGTCCGGGTTGAACGGCTTGGCCAGGTAGTCATCCGCGCCCAGCTCCAGGCCCTTGATGCGGCTCAGCTCATCGCCTTTGGCGGTCAGCATGATGATGGGAATCTGGTTGTTCGCGCTGCGCAGGCGCTTGCAGGCGGTCAGGCCGTCTTCGCCGGGCAGCATCAGGTCGAGTACGACCAGGTTGAATACTTCACGCCCCAGCAGACGATCCATCTGCTCGGTGTTCGGCACCGCGCGGGCACGGTAGCCCTTGGAGTTGAAGAACCGCTCCAGCAGGCTGCTCAGCCCCGGATCGTCGTCAACGATGAGAATTTTTTCGCCTTCAGCAGTTTGTGCAGTGCTGCTCATTGGATGCTCCTCTTATCTCGGCGCGCATTATGGCGTAGCTGCCGTTATACGCACCGTGTGCATTGTTAGCAGATTTTTCCTCTACTGCCAGCGAACCCGCGCCCTACAACCTTTGGCACAGTCCCCCCAAGGGCAGAACGCTGGTTATAATGCGGCGCCTTCGTGCAGGGCAACGTCAGATCGTTACCGTTTACTGCCGGGCTTTTTTTACCCGCTTGTCGTGATTTTTTCGATTTCGAGGGTCAATAGGCTGCCTCTTGACCCAGGCAGCGGCGCCAGTCGGGCCGCTCAACCAGCCGCGCAAGGCCTTGTTTTACGGGCCTGCGGGCTGCTTTCAGAATTTCAGGTGGTTTTATGGACAGCATCAACAGCCGCATCGCCGAGGAACTCGGTGTACGCCCGCAACAGGTCGAAGCGGCCGTCGCTCTACTGGATGAGGGCTCCACGGTGCCCTTCATCGCCCGTTACCGTAAAGAAGTGACCGGCAGCCTCGACGACATCCAACTGCGTCACCTGGAAGAGCGCCTGCGCTACCTGCGAGAACTCGACGAACGGCGCATCAGCATCCTCGCCAGCATCGAAGAGCAGGGCAAGCTGACCCCGCAACTTGAACGCGACATCAAGCTCGCCGACACCAAGACCCGCCTCGAAGACCTCTACCTGCCGTACAAGCAGAAGCGCCGCACCAAGGGCCAGATCGCCCTCGAAGCCGGCCTCGGCGAGCTGGCCGACGGCCTGTTCAACGACCCGTCGCTGACCCCGGACACCGAAGCCGCGCGCTTCATCGACGCCGAAAAAGGTGTCGCCGACGTCAAGGCCGCCCTCGAAGGTGCCAAGTACATCCTCATGGAGCGCTTCGCCGAAGACGCCAGCCTGCTGGAAAAACTGCGCACGTTCCTGAAGCAAGAGTCCATCCTCAGCGCCCGTGTGATCGCCGGCAAAGAGGAAGAAGGCGCCAAGTTCCGCGATTACTTCGAACACGACGAACCGCTCAAAAGCATGCCGTCCCACCGTGCGCTGGCCATTTTCCGTGGGCGTAACGAAGGTATTCTCAGCTCCGCGCTGAAAGTCGGCGACGAGCTGCCGGGCACCATGCACCCGTGCGAAGGCATGATCGGTCAACAATTCGGCATCCAGAATCAGAATCGTCCTGCGGATAAGTGGCTCGGTGAAGTGGTGCGCTGGACCTGGAAGGTCAAGCTCTACACCCACCTCGAAACCGACCTGCTCGGCGAGCTGCGCGACGGCGCCGAAACCGAGGCGATCAACGTCTTCGCCCACAACCTGCACGACCTGCTGCTGGCCGCACCGGCCGGCCCGCGCGCCACCCTGGGCCTCGACCCGGGCCTGCGTACCGGCTGCAAGGTGGCGGTGGTCGACTCCACCGGCAAGCTGCTGGACCACGCCACCGTGTACCCGCACGTGCCACACAACAAGTGGGACCAGACCCTGGCGATCCTCGCCGCCCTGTGCGCCAAGCACTCGGTGGACCTGATCGCCATCGGCAACGGCACCGCCAGCCGCGAGACCGACAAGCTGGCCGCTGAACTAATCAAGAAATACCCCGCCATGAAGATGACCAAAGTCATGGTCTCCGAGGCCGGCGCATCGGTGTACTCGGCGTCGGAGCTGGCCTCCAAGGAATTTCCGGACCTCGACGTGTCGATCCGTGGCGCGGTGTCCATCGCCCGCCGCCTGCAGGACCCGCTGGCCGAGCTGGTGAAGATCGACCCGAAATCCATCGGCGTCGGCCAGTACCAGCACGACGTGTCGCAGCTGAAACTGGCGCGCGGCCTGGATGCGGTAGTGGAAGACTGCGTGAACAAGGTCGGCGTGGATGTAAACACGGCCTCCGTCGCGCTACTGGCACGTATCTCCGGCCTGAATAGCACCCTGGCGCAGAACATCGTCACCCACCGTGACGAGAACGGCGCCTTCAAAACCCGTGCAGCGCTGAAAAAAGTCGCACGCCTCGGTGAAAAAACCTTCGAACAAGCCGCAGGTTTCCTACGCGTGATGAACGGCGACAACCCGCTGGATTCGTCCGCCGTCCACCCGGAAGCCTACCCGCTGGTGCAACGCATCGCCGCCGAGACCGACCGCGACATCCGCTCGCTGATCGGCGACGCCGCGTTCCTCAAGCGCCTGGACCCGAAGAAGTACACCGATGAAACCTTCGGCGTACCGACCATCACCGACATCCTGCAAGAGCTGGAAAAACCTGGCCGCGACCCGCGTCCCGAGTTCAAGACCGCCGAGTTCCAGGACGGCGTCGAAGACCTCAAGGACCTGGAGCTGGGCATGATCCTCGAAGGCGTGGTGACCAACGTGACCAACTTCGGCGCGTTTGTGGATATCGGCGTGCATCAGGACGGTTTGGTGCATATCTCTGCGCTTTCGGAGAAATTCATCAAGGACCCGCGCGAAGCGGTGAAAGCCGGTGACGTGGTCAAGGTCAAGGTCATGGAAGTCGATATCCCGCGCAAACGCGTCGGCCTGTCGATGCGCATGAGCGACACCCCCGGCGAGAAAATCGACGGTGCCCGTGGCGCCCGCCCAGGCTCGGCGCCGCGCCAGTCGCAGAACCGCTCGGAAAACACCGCGCCGCGCAAGGAAACCGCGACCGCCGCGCCAAGCAACAACGCCATGGCCTCGCTGTTCGCCAACGCCAAGCAGTTGAAGAAACGCTGATGGAGATCCCGGCAGGCTTGACCCAGAGCGCATTCAGCGAACTGATCGGCTGCCGCCTGCAACGCCTTGAAGAAGGCGTTGCCGAGGTGGCCCTGAGCCTGGAGCCGCACCTGCGCAATCGCGCGGGCAAGCTCCATGGCGGGGCGATTTTCAGCCTGGTGGACATCACGATGGGGCTGGCCTGTTCCAGCACCCATGGTTTCGACCAGCAGAGCGCGACCATCGAATGCAAGATCAACTACATTCGCGCCGTCGAAGACGGTGATGTGCTGTGCACCGGCCGGGTGATTCACGCCGGTCGACGCACCCTGGTGGTCGAGGCGGATGTGTACCAGGACGACAAACTGGTCGCAAAAGCACAAGGCACCTTCGCTGTCCTATAGCTCCCCACCCTCGATTTGAGTTAATTTCGGCGCTGCACTAAACAGCGTCGGAATTTTCTTGCTGCGCTATAGCCAAATTCATGGAGTGAAGTCGGCTTTTTCAGAGCGGGTCAAATCGACTCTAGACCAGGCGATCACGCCAGTTTTAACTTCACCCTTGTAGACCGTCCTGCCCACCCCCATATTGGGGCGACTGACGCGTGAAGGAATCCAACTTGAGCGAACTTCTCAACCGCCGCCTGGCTTTGCTCGGCAAGCGCGAACACCTCTCCCTGCTAGAGCAGTGCTTGCACGGCATCGAGCGCGAATGCCTGCGCGTCACCGGCGAAGGCCGCCTGGCACAAACGCCGCACCCCGAAGCCCTGGGCGC
Organism: Pseudomonas sp. 18.1.10; assembly: GCF_024655625.1. Taxonomy (NCBI): domain Bacteria; kingdom Pseudomonadati; phylum Pseudomonadota; class Gammaproteobacteria; order Pseudomonadales; family Pseudomonadaceae; genus Pseudomonas; species Pseudomonas sp. 18.1.10. The sequence goes on along the minus strand of NZ_JANLGL010000085.1, from coordinate 17,951 downwards.
CGCGTTGACCCACGAACAGATCACCACCGACTACTCGGAATCGTTGCTGGAGTTCATCACCCCAGCGCTGCCAGACCCGGCCGATACCCTGAGCAGCCTGGACAAGATCCATCGCTTTGCCTACACCAAGCTCGGCAGCGAATACCTGTGGAGCCCCTCGATGCCGTGCCCGTTGCCGGCCGAGGAAGACATTCCGATTGCCTACTACGGCACGTCCAATATCGGGCAGCTCAAGTACGTGTACCGCAAGGGCCTGGCCCTGCGGTACGGCAAGACCATGCAGTGCATCGCCGGCATCCACTACAACTTTTCCCTGCCGGAACAGTTGTGGCCGTTGCTCAAGGAGACTGAAGGATTTGTCGGCACCGACCGCGATTACCAGTCCACGGCCTACATCGCACTGATCCGCAATTTCCGCCGCTACAGCTGGCTGCTGATGTACCTGTTTGGTGCTTCGCCGGCCCTGGACGCCGGTTTCCTGCGCGGTCGCTCACACCAGCTTGAAGTACTCGACGCCGACACCCTGTACCTGCCGTACGCCACCAGCCTGCGCATGAGCGACCTGGGTTACCAGAGCAATGCCCAGGCCGGCCTCACGCCGTGCTACAACGATTTGAGCAGCTACACCGATAGCCTGCGCGAAGCGGTGGCAACGCCCTACGCGCCGTACGTCGAAATCGGTACGCACAAGGACGGTGAGTGGGTGCAGCTCAACACCAACATCCTGCAGATCGAAAACGAGTACTACTCCAACATCCGCCCGAAACGCGTGACCTACACCGGCGAGCGGCCGATCCAGGCGCTGATGGCCCGAGGCATCCAGTACATCGAAGTGCGCTGCCTGGACATCAACCCGTTCCTGCCGATGGGCATCGACCTGCCGGAGTCGCGTTTCCTCGACGCCTTCCTGCTGTACTGCGCGCTGAACGACAGCCCACTGTTCGCCAGCAACGAGTGCGGCAACGCCACGTCCAACTTCCTCAGCGTGGTCAAGGAAGGTCGCCGTCCGGGCCTGCAATTGCAGCGCGACGGCGCGCCTGTGGGCATGAAGGAATGGGCCACCGAGCTGCTGGAGAAGATCGCCCCGCTGGCCGCCCTGCTCGATGAGAGCCACGGCATCAACGAACACAGCCAGGCGCTGGACGCCCAGCTGGCGAAGGTCCAGGACCCGTCCCTGACCCCGTCGGCCCAGGTGTTGGCGGCGATGGCCGAACGTAAGGAGAGCTTTGCGCAGTTCTCCCTGCACCAGAGCCAGCTGCATGCCGAGCACTTCCGTAGCGAGCCATTGCCAGCCGAAGAGCAGGCGCACTTTGAAGAGCTGGCACGCAAGTCGCTGGCACAGCAGGCGGAGCTGGAGCAGAACGAAGTGGGTGATTTTGATGTGTTCGTCGGTTCCTACCAGGCGAGCATTTTGGCGATCAGCAACTAAAGGTCGCACACAAAACTCTGTGGGAGCGGGCTTGTGTGGGAGCAAGCCCGCTCCCACATTTGGCCGGTGCCCACTCAGCATTCTCCTAATAAGCTAATTCGAAAATGTTATTTATTTTCGAGTTCTTAGATCATTTAGTCTCCTCACACGCCGACCCTCGGCCGCCTGATTGAGGAGCTTCCCCTTGAAACTACTAACCCCTCTGCGCCTCCTGGCCGCATTGTCCCTGGCCGGTGCCAGCCTGTTTGCCCAGGCGGCGGATGTGACCATCGCGTACCAGACCACCGTAGACCCGGCCAAAGTCGCCCAGGCCGATGGCGCGTACGAAAAAGCCACCAACGCCAAGATCGACTGGCGCAAATTCGACAATGGCGCCGACATCATCGCCGCCATCGCCTCCGGCGACGTGCAGATCGGCTACCTCGGTTCCAGCCCGCTGACCGCGGCCATCACCCGCAAAGTGCCGGTGGAAACCTTCCTCGTTGCCACCCAGATTGGCGGCGCCGAAGCCCTGGTGGCGCGCAATGGTTCGGGGATCAACAGCCCGCAGGACCTGATCGGCAAGAAAATCGCCGTGCCCTTCGTGTCCACCGGCCACTACAGCCTGCTGGCCGCGCTGAAGCACTGGAACATCGACCCGGCGAAAGTGACCATCCTCAACCTCGCGCCACCGGCGATCATCGCTGCCTGGAAGCGTGGTGATATCGACGCCACCTACGTCTGGGACCCCGCCCTGGGCGTGGCCAAGGAAAACGGCAAGGTGCTGATCACCTCCGGCGAACTGGCCAAGTTTGGCGCACCGACCTTCGATGCCTGGATCGTGCGTAAGGATTTCGCCGCCAAGCACCCGGAAATCGTCACGGCTTTCGCCAAAGTCACCCTGGATGCCTACGCCGCCTACCGCAAAGACCCACAAGCGTGGATCGCCGATAAAGGCAACGTCGACAAGCTGGTGAAACTCTCCGGCGCCAAGGCCAGCGACATCCCGCTGCTGCTGCAAGGCAACGTCTACCCGCTGGCAGCCGACCAGGTGACCCTGCTGGGCGCGCCGACCACCAAGGCCGTGACCGACACCGCCGCGTTCCTCAAGGAACAAGGCAAGGTTGACGCCGTGCTGCCGGACTACGCCCCTTACGTCAGCGCCAAGTTCATTACCAACTGATCGGGAGTCCATCGCGATGGCCTTGCTACAACTGGAGCGCATCAGCGCACAGTACCCAGGCGCCACAGAACCGGTACTGTCTGACATCTCAATCGACCTGGGGCCCCAGCAATTGCTGGTGGCCCTCGGCCCGTCCGGCAGTGGCAAGACTTCGCTGTTGAACCTGATTGCCGGCTTTGTCGAACCCTCTGCCGGGCGCATCACCCTCGATGGCGTGCCGGTCAAAGGCCCCAGCGCCGAACGCGGCGTGGTGTTCCAGGACGACGCCCTGCTGCCCTGGCAGGACGTGCTGGCCAACGTCGGCTTCGGCCTGGAGCTGGCCGGCGTGCCCAAGGCGCAACGTGAAGTGCGCGCCCGGGAAATGCTTGCGCTGGTGGACCTCGCCGGTTTCGACAGCCGTCGTATCTGGCAGCTGTCCGGTGGCCAGAAACAACGCGTCGGCCTCGCCCGTGCGCTGGCCGCCGACCCCCGCGTATTGCTGATGGACGAACCCTTCGGCGCCCTCGATGCGTTCACCCGCGAACAGATGCAGGAGTTGCTCCTGCAAGTCTGGCGGCGCACGGCCAAGCCGGTGTTCCTGATTACCCACGACATCGAAGAGGCGGTGTTCCTCGCCACCGACTTGATCCTCCTGGCCCCCAACCCAGGGCAGATCGTCGAACGCCTGCGCCTGGACTTCGGCCAGCGCTACGCCGCCGGTGAGTCGGCGCGGGCGATCAAGTCCGACCCGCGCTTTATCGAAACCCGCGAACACGTGCTGGGCAAAGTGTTCTCCCAACGGCAGGTGTCCCCATGAGCAGCTACGAAATCCCCGCCGTCGCTGAGCCGGCAGCACATGCGGTTATCCCGCTGCGTCGCAGTTTGAGCACGCGCTGGATCAGCGTGCTGACGCTGGTCGCGCTGTTGGCCATCTGGTGGGCCGTGACTGCCACCGGCCTGATCGAACCGCTGTTCCTGCCGCCGCCGTCCGCCGTGCTGCAAAAGGGCTGGCTGCTGGCGACCACGGGTTATATGGATTCCACCTTGTGGCAGCACCTGGGCGCGAGCCTCAGCCGCATCGGCCTGGGCCTCGGCTTCGCGGTGCTGACCGCCGTGCCGGTGGGGATTGCCATCGGTGCCAACCGTATCGCCCGGGGCATTCTCGACCCGTTGATCGAGTTCTACCGGCCGATTCCGCCGCTGGCCTACCTGCCGTTGATCGTGATCTGGTGCGGCATTGGCGAGCTGTCCAAGGTGCTGCTGATCTACCTGGCGATCTTTGCGCCGATCGCCATCGCCACCGCGACCGGCGTGCGCACCGTTGACCCGGCCAAGTTGCGCGCGGCGCAGTCGCTGGGGGCAACTCGCGCCCAGTTGATTCGCCATGTGATTTTGCCGAGCGCCCTGCCCGATATCCTCACCGGCGTGCGCATTGGTTTGGGGGTGGGCTGGTCCACGTTGGTCGCTGCCGAATTGATCGCCGCCACCAGCGGCCTGGGCTTTATGGTGCAGTCGGCGGCGCAGTTCCTCGTCACCGACGTGGTGGTGCTGGGCATCCTGGTGATCGCCCTGATCGCCTTCGCCATGGAAATGGGCTTGCGTGCCCTGCAGCGTAAATTAGTGCCGTGGCATGGCCAGGCACATTGAGTGAGAACCGCATGAGCAGCCTGACCGTTACCCCCTTGAGCATCGCCCTCGGCGCCGAGATCCGTGGCGTCGATATCACCCAGCCGCTGAACCTCGAACAGCGCGACGCCATCGAACAGGCGTTGCTCGCCCACTCGGTGCTGTTCTTCCGCGACCAGGCCATCAACCCGCAGCAACAGGCGCGGTTCGCGGCGAATTTCGGCGACCTGCATATTCACCCGATCTACCCCAACGTGCCGGAACAGCCCGAAGTGCTGATCCTCGACACCGCCGTCACCGACGTGCGCGACAACGCCGTGTGGCACACCGACGTGACCTTCCTGCCCACCCCGGCGCTCGGCGCGGTGCTTAGCGCCAAGCTGTTGCCGGCGTTTGGCGGCGACACGTTGTGGGCCAGCGGGATTGCGGCGTATGAGGCGCTGTCGGCGCCGTTGCAGCGCTTGCTCGATGGGTTGACGGCGACACACGACTTCACCAAATCCTTCCCGCTGGAGCGCTTTGGCAACAGCGCCGAAGACCTGGCGCGTTGGGAAGAAACCCGCAGGAAGAACCCGCCGCTGTCCCACCCAGTGGTGCGCACGCATCCGGTGAGCGGGCGCAAATCGTTGTTTGTCAGCGAAGGGTTCACCACCCGGATCAATGAACTTGAACCAGCGGAAAGCGAGGCGATTCTCAAGCTGCTGTTCGCCCACGCCACGCGGCCGGAATTCACCATCCGCTGGCGCTGGCAGGAAAACGACGTAGCGTTCTGGGACAACCGCGTGACCCAGCATTACGCGGTGGATGACTACCGGCCGCAGCGGCGGGTGATGCACCGGGCGACGATTTTGGGCGACGTCCCCTTCTAAAGCCTGGCGACGTTCAAATGTGGGGGCTGGCTTGCCTGCGAAAGCGGTAGGTCAGACAACACTTCAGCGACCGACCCACCGCCATCGCGGGCAAGCCCGCTCCCACACTGATCGGGTCGCGCCAAAAATATCGGCCACACTGAAGATCAAACTGTGGGAGCTGGCTTGCCTGCGATAGCGGTGGACCAGACAACACTTCATCGACCGACCCACCGCCATCGCGGGCAAGCCCGCTCCCACACTGATCGGGTCGCGC